>DAIMFZ010000189.1:0-4519 GCA_036724225.1 Aequorivita sp. | reverse complement strand
ATTATCCTCAAAACTGTTTTTTGAATATCTGAGTGAATAATATAAGCCAATATCAAAAAGTTTTTGCCAAGAAAACGAAACATTGGCATTAGGATTAAGTGCAAGATTATTGCTTTTGTACTCAAACCCATTATTGAAATTTACGTCTTGCGAGTAACTACCATAAACGCCAATTCCGGTTTTGATATTTCTTAAACTGTCAATGCTGTGTTTTCTATTGGTTGAAGCATTTCCTCTTAAGCTGTATTTGCCATTTACATTTGTGTAAGTAGTATTTCGGATGTTATTTTCATCAACATTTGTCATCGCAACAACCGCATTTTGGTAAGCATCGAGATTTACATACGAATAAAAACCTGTGCCATTTTGATAATCGTAATTGTTGAAATTTAAACTGAATGAATGGCTATTTATAGGTTTCAGATTGGGGTTTCCCGTGATAGTATTCAAGGGGTCGGACACATTGGTATTTGGAAGCAATTGCACAATTTCTGGCGCTTCATTACGCAAAACATAACTTGTGTAAAATTGTGCTTTTGAATTAATTTTCAAATTTCCGCGGGCATAGATTTCCCAAGCTTCAAATTTATTATCTATTTTCAATTCTGGTCGTATTGCGTCCTTTCCTTGCAATTTGCGAAATACGTAGCCCGCGCCAATATCGGCCCAGCCTTTTTCATTAGTTAAAACCAAGGAAGCAAGCGGTGTACTTCGGATATCATTAAAAGTATAATCGGTGCTTAGAGCGGTGTTGAAAAGTGAATAGTTTTGCGAAATTTCATTGAAGTCGAAAACTGATTCGGCATTCAGCGTTTGTTTGAAACCGTAGGTATATTTTAAATCCAGAAATAGTTTTTTTGGTAGTAACGGAATTCGATAAGTAAGTCGGGTGTAATAATTACTGTAATCTTTTTCGGAATCTGTAAATTGGTTTCTGTTTTCTTCGGAAGGGTTTTCACCAAAAATCTGTGTATTGCTTAAAAGATAATCTTCTCCTGTGGTAGCGGTCCATTCATTGGTGAAATTCAATTTGAAAAAACCACCTCCAACTCCATACTTTTTAGTAAAATCTAACTGATTTTCGAATTTTCGGGTGTTGATTTCATTTGTATTGGCGAGCGTAGAATTGTTTGTCAATATTCCATCTTTATCTGAAGAAAAAGCATCTGAATTCTTATTGCCCAAAAGTTTAGAATAAGCGATATGTGGCTTAATATTTATGAGAAATGTGGAATCTACCTTTATATCAAAACCTAGATTTATGTCGTGACTATCCGTATCTCCTTTACTGGAGTTGTTGTTTTCGGTGAAATATCTTCTGTCTGGCAGGATATTTTCCCTTTCCGTTTTGGAATCGTTGGATGAATTGCTGCTGGAATAAAAATAATTCGCTGAAATATCGGTTTTCTTTTTTATAACGTCGGTATAGTTTGCTCCGGCAATCCGGCTGTTCACAATTCCTTCACCATATCCAAAATTTCTGCCGTCAATAATAAAAGCTCCTGAACTGGTCATAGACATTGACCTAATGCTGCCATACATTTTCTGAATTTCACCAAAACTGAAACCGGGCGAATTAATATTGTTTCCTCCACCAAGAACGCTTAAACGCCTATCATTGTCAAATAAATTAAAAATTCCTGCGTATTCGAAACGATTATCCGTTCCGCCACCCGCAGAAACCCTACCAAAAACACCTTTGTTGTTTTCTTCCTTTATGGTAAGATTTATGGTCTTGCTGTCCTGATCCCCTTTTTCGCCAGTAAATGCTTCCGCCTTGGATTTTGTATCTACAATTTGCACTTTTTCAATAATTTCTTTGGTAAGATTTCGGGTAGCAATAGTTGGATCGTTTCCAAAAAATGGTTTTCCGTTGACCATTATATTGCTTACTTCCTTACCGTTCACCTTTATTTTTCCGTCGGGGGTTACTTCAACGCCAGGAAGTTCTTTCAGTAGATCTTCAATGGTGGCGTCTTTTTTGGTTTTGAAGGATGCCACATTAAATTCCAAAGTGTCTTTTTTGATAGTAACTGGTGCGCGTGATTTTACGATCACTTCATCCAGATTTGCGATAGAAATAGCAATGGGAATATTGCCTAAATCCTGAGTTGGCTTAATCAAATCTATTATTTCTTGAAAATTTTTATAGCCAACGAAGCTAATGTTTACACGAGCTCTTTTGGCAGAAGTATTTCCGTTCAAAATAAATTTTCCGTGTTTATCGGTTATAGTGTAAGTAATTAATGTACTATCCTGAACTGTTTCCATAAAAACCGTTGCCGCCTCCAGAGGATTTTGTGTTTCTCCATCTATTAAGGTGCCGCTTATTTTAAAATTCTGAGAGAAGGAAAACGCTGAAATAAATAAAATAAGAACACCGGAAAGAATTTGTTTCATAGCATATTAATGTGGATAACACTTTTCAAAGAAACAAAAATTAATAGAAACATTTCTCTTAATTGGTGAAACTACCTCAATTATGAAATTGCAAGTGTGTTTCTAATTTTTAAAATTTATTTTCTCAATCAATTCTCTTCCGTTTTTGTAGTTTGCGCCTTTAATTTTCCAAAGCTGTTACATGGAAGCTCAAACCGTTAAAGCGTGGCGTCATAATTTTATTAGTTACACATTTTTCTTTACTGGTCTAGTATGTTTTGCACTGGGAGCAGCTATTACTATAAAGGTAAAGTATCTGGGACTGCACCCTTGGGATGTTTTGAATGTTGCGTTATTTGAACATTTTGGTTTAAGTATTGGCACGTGGAGTATTCTTGTAGGTCTTTTTCTTATTGGTGTTTCATTGCTTATTAGCAAGAAATATGTCAATATTGGGACCTTTCTAAATGCACTGTTAATTGGCCCCATAATGGATTTCTTTCTGTGGCTGGACGTTTTGCCGAATGCAAGTAACAATTGGACAGACTATCTCTTGTTGTTGCTTGGCATTGTGATAATTGGATTGGGCGGAGGTTTATATGTGTCTGGAAGCATAGGCGCTGGACCGCGTGATGGATTTATGCTCTCTATGTCTGAACGAACGGGATTGTCAGTAAGCAAAGCTCGAATATTGGTTGAAAGTATTGTATTGGTTATCGGTTATCTTCTTGGCGGGCCCGTTTTTTGGGTGACTTTTATTTTTACGTTTATTTTGAGTCCAATTTTTCAGTTTTCACTAAAGTTCTTCACGCGTTTGCGAACACGGCTGGAAGGACCAAATGGACTTTTGGTGACTAAGGATTAGCTTCCGTACCAACTCGTTTTAATACCGAGCCTTTGTGAATAATAATTCCCTTACGTCCAATTCTACCAAATACAGCAGAATATCGGCATCCTCAAAAGCAGATTTTACAAAATGGTTTCTCAGCTCACTTTTGCGTATGTTTGGGTTTCCATTTTGTTTACATATTTAGTTTCGTGTTTTGTCTTTTTTATGGAAAAGGTTCTGAAAATTTAAAACTTAAATCCCGAAGCATTGGATTTGGTTCTATTTTAAAACTTTCAGCCCTGAAAACCTTACTTTTGTGAAATGCTTTTTCCAAAGAAAAATATATATAAAATGAACTTTAAAGAACAAATTCAAAAAGGCATTCCGTCAGAACTTCCGAAGAAAAAAGAATATGATAAGGATATAAACCACGCTCCAAAACGCAAAGAAATACTTTCAAAAGAAGAAAAGGAATTGGCCTTGCGCAACGCACTTCGTTATTTTGAGCCCAAACAACACGCCACGCTCCTACCCGAGTTTCGCGAAGAACTGGAAAAATATGGACGTATATATATGTACCGTTTCCGTCCGGATTATAAAATTTACGCTCGGCCAATTGAAGAATATCCAGGTAAGTGTGAGCAGGCAAAAGCAATAATGCTGATGATTCAGAATAATTTGGATTATTCCGTGGCACAGCATCCGCAGGAACTTATTACCTATGGCGGAAATGGGGCTGTTTTCCAAAACTGGGCGCAATATCTTCTGGTGATGAAATACCTTTCAGAAATGACTGATGAGCAAACTTTGGTAATGTATTCTGGGCATCCGCTCGGTTTGTTTCCTTCACATAAAGATGCCCCGAGAGTGGTTGTAACCAATGGAATGATGATCCCGAATTATTCCAAGCCAGATGATTGGGAAAAATTCAACGCTTTGGGCGTAACGCAATACGGACAAATGACAGCGGGAAGCTATATGTATATAGGTCCGCAGGGAATTGTGCACGGAACCACGATAACGGTTTTGAACGGTTTCAGAAAAATTAAAAAAGAACCTATTGGTGGTTTGTTTGTAACCTCTGGCCTTGGCGGCATGAGCGGTGCACAACCCAAAGCTGGGAATATTGCAGGCTGTGTAACAGTTTGCGCCGAAGTGAATAAAAAAGCTACAGCAACTAGACACAGTCAAGGCTGGGTGGACGAAGTTATTTCAAATTTGGACACACTCTCAAAACGCGTAAAAGTAGCAATGGCCAATAAAGAAACTGTTTCCATCGCTTATGATGGAAACGTGGTTGAGGTCTGGGAA
>DAIMFZ010000188.1:0-4544 GCA_036724225.1 Aequorivita sp. | reverse complement strand
ATTTTTGATATTGACGTGGCTGGAGGCCTTCGGATAAAAAAGAAATATCCAGAAAAAACCCTCGCTGTTTTCGTAAAACCACCCAGCATTGACGAGCTGAAAATTCGGCTTAAAAAACGCAAGACCGAAAGCGATGAGCGCATCAACATGCGCATTGCAAAAGCTTCGGTGGAATTGGCTACGGCACCTCAATTTGATTACATCATAAAAAACAACGACTTGGAAACGGCTTTAAATGAAGCTCATGATCTGGTCGAGAATTTTATAAAAAAGAAACAAGGCTGAAGGGAGACAGGACTTAAAGATATAATTGAGCCCAACTCCCAAAATTTCAAAACCCATCGACTTCTAATAAACTCTTAAACACATCGACTCACCAACCAAAAAAATAGGGCTCTATTTCGGCACTTTCAACCCCATCCACGTGGGACATTTGATTATTGCCAACCATATGGTGGAGTTCAGCGATTTGGATGAAGTTTGGTTTGTTGTTACGCCGCATAATCCGCTTAAAAAGAAGAAAACACTTTTGGAAGACCACCATCGGCTTACTATGGCAAGGATTGCCGTGGAAAACTACCCAAAATTGAAAGCCAGCAATGTGGAATTTGATCTTCCACAACCCAATTATACTGTAAATACCTTGGCTTATTTGGAAGAAAAATATCCTGAAAAGGACTTCTGTTTGATTATGGGAGAGGACAATTTGAAAAGTTTTCAGAAGTGGAAAAACTATGAGGTTATTTTAGAACGTTATTTTATTTACGTTTACCCCAGAATTTCCGAAGGAATTGCGGAAACACAATTTGACAATCACGAAAAGATAAAAGTGGTGGACGCCCCAATTATTGAGCTTTCTTCAACTTTTATTCGAGACGCTATAAAATCTGGAAAAAACATTCGGCCTATGCTTTCGGCCGAGATATGGAACTATTTGGATGAGATGAATTTTTATCGATAAAAAAACCGCCCCACCAAATTAACATTGTGGAGCGGCCTCAACTAAATAACCAACCAAAATTATTGAAACTTTCATTTATGAAGCGAAAATCCATTCCAACAATCAAAGCAATAACGAACTGAAATATTGAATCATTGCCCAGCCATTCTTAAGCTACTGTTAAATGTTTTCAATAGGAATTGCTTACTTTTGAAATGCCTCTTAAAAATTAGTAAAATAAAAGAAAATGTATAGTCCGGGCATTCAATCTTCTCCATAATCAAATATTATATAAAGATTAATTAACAATTCATTTAATGTCAGAAAAACCAAAATTTGCGGTCTTTGGCGGCGGAAGCTGGGCCACAGCCATTGTAAAAATGCTCTGCGAAAACCTGGATGAAGTAGGTTGGTATATGCGCAGTAAATCTTCCTTAGATTTCATAAAAAAAAATGGCCATAATCCAAACTATTTGAGTTCAGTGGAATTTAACCTGAAACAATTAAAACTCAGCAACAATATTAATGAAACCGTTTCCAATGCGGATTATTTGATATTTGTAATCCCTTCGGCATTTCTTCAGCAAGAGCTTGAAAAACTAACAGTTTCTTTGGAAGATAAAATAGTTTTTTCTGCCATAAAAGGGATTGTTCCCGAAACCAGTTTAATTGTTGGCGATCATTTCAATACGCATTACAAAGTACCTTTCAATAACATTGGTGTTATCTCCGGCCCCTGCCACGCTGAAGAAGTTGCACTGGAAAGACTCTCCTATTTAACCATTGCAAGTGCGGATGCAGAAAAGGCAAAACAGCTTGCAGAAGTGTTGCGTAGTGATTATATAAAATGCAACATTAGCGATGATGTTTTAGGGACAGAATATGCCGCCATGCTTAAAAACATTTACGCCGTTGCCGCCGGCATTGCGCACGGTCTTGGTTATGGCGACAATTTTCAAAGCGTCTTGATGAGCAACGCCATTCGCGAGATGAAAAAGTATGTGAAAAAAGTGCACAAAATGAAACGCGACATCAACGACTCCGCTTATTTGGGTGATTTGTTAGTTACGGGTTATTCTCTGTTTAGCCGAAACCGTTTGTTCGGAACAATGATCGGGAAAGGCTACACCGTTAAAAGCGCCCAAGTGGAACTGAGCCAAATAGCCGAAGGTTATTACGCCACAAAAAGTGCCTATCACCTCAACCAGCAAAAGGGAAAGAAAAAAGCCAAAACACCTATAATCGATTCAATTTATGAGATTCTTTATGAGAATAAAGATCCTAGAAAAACATTTAAAAAGTTAACTGAAAAGTTAGATTGAAAAAAAAGCCCCGCATAGTTTGCGGGGCTTTTTTTTATTCTTTAATGTTTTTATTAATCTTCTCGGGTAAATCTTCATAGCCCATATTGAATAGCGTAAAACCGAAAATATCGGCATATTGCTCAATGGTCTTGCTAACTGGCGTTCCCGCACCGTGACCGGCATCAGTTTCAATCCGTATTAAAATTGGGTTGCTTCCTGTTTGCTTCGCTTGAAGTTCAGCGGCAAATTTAAAACTGTGCGCTGGCACAACCCTATCGTCGTGATCGCCTGTTGTGATTAATGTTGCAGGATATTCAACTCCTTCTTTCACATTGTGCAAAGGAGAATAACCTTTTAAATACTCAAACATTTCCTTGCTATCTTCCGATGTACCATAATCATAGGCCCAGCCAGCTCCCGCGGTGAACGTGTGATAACGAAGCATATCCAATACGCCTACTGCAGGAAGTGCCACCTTCATCAAATCTGGCCGTTGGGTCATTGTTGCGCCTACCAACAAACCTCCGTTGGAACCTCCGCGGATGGCGAGATAATCGTGGGAAGTATAGTTATTTTTGATTAAATATTCAGCAGCGGCAATAAAATCGTCAAACACATTTTGTTTTTTCATTTGTGTTCCTGCGTTGTGCCATTTTTCGCCGTATTCGCCTCCACCGCGTAAGTTTGGCACTGCATAAATACCGCCTTGTTCCATCCACACCGCATTAGCAATACTAAAACCTGGGGTAAGACTAATATTAAAACCCCCGTAACCATATAAGATTGTTGGATTATGTCCATCCATTTTCAAACCTTTTTTGTGGGTAATGATCATCGGGATTTTTGTTCCATCCTTTGAATTGTAAAAAACTTGGTGGCTTTCGTAATTTTCCGGGTTAAAATCTATTTCAGGTTTTATGTACAATTCTGAAGTACCATTAGCGATATCATATCTGTAAATACTACCGGGAGTTACATAATTTGTGAAGGAATAATACAGTTCCTTTTCTTCCTTTTTAGTTCCAAAATCCGCTGCAGACCCAATGCCGGGAAGTTTTATTTCCCGGATCAATTTTCCATCGTAATCATATTGCATTACTTGTGATACTGCATCTACCATATAATTCGCAAAAATGTTTCCGCCTCCAGTACTTGCCGACAGTACATTTTCAGTTTCCGGAATAAAATCCTTCCAATTGTCTGGGGTTGGGTTTGAAGCATCAACAGTAACAATTTTTTGATTTGGCGCATTTCTGTTGGTAACTATGTAAAGTTTGGAGCCAACATTTTCAAGGATGGAGGTATCGGAATCTGTATTGTCTAAAATAGTGATGAATTTAGCTTCGGGTTTGGTCAGATCTTTTATAAAAAGTTTGTTTCCCGTTGTGGAAGTACTGGCACTGATTACCAAATAATTATTGTCTTCGGTTACGGATGCGCCAATATAGCGGTGTTTCTGCTCTGGGGTAGCTCCAAAAATCACTTTGTCATCGCTTTGTGGCGTTCCCATTTTATGGTAATAGACTTTGTGCTGATCGGTTTTTGCCGAAAGTTCACTTCCTTTCGGTTTGTCATAGCTAGAATAGTAAAATCCATCTTCTCCTTTCCATGAAAGGCCACTAAATTTAATGTCTTTCAGAGTGTCGCCCATCAATTCTTTTGTTTCTGTGTTCATCAACAGCACTTTGCGCCAGTCGCTGCCGCCTTCAGAAATACTGTATGCCAGTTTGCTGCCGTCTTTGGAGAAACTGGTTTCGCCCAAAGAAATGGTTCCGTCTTTTTTAAAAGTGTTAGGATCTAAAAATACTTCCGCTGTTGATGGATCTTCTTCAGTCTTGTAGCGGTACATCACATATTGATTTTGCAAACCGTCATTTTTATAAAAATAGGTATAGTTTCCTTCGTGGAAAGGAGCGCCCACCTTTTCATAATTCCAAAGATCGGAAAGTCGTTTTTTTAGTGCTTCGCGGAAGGGTATTTTTTCCAAATAATTATAAGTAACTTCATTTTCGGCTTTTACCCATTCGGCCGTTTCTTCACTTCGATCGTTTTCCAGCCAGCGGTATGGATCTTTCACTTCAACACCAAAATAAGTGTCAACGGTATCAACTTTTTTTGTCTGCGGATAGGTTACTGATATCACTTCTTTTTTGGGTTTTTCATTGCAGCCGATACAGGCAAGCAAAACAATTAAAGGAACGATTGAAAATTTCATACAGTCTAATTTTTAGGAAATGCAAATGTACCATTTTTATGCAAAATGAAAATAAGGTGAAATATAAAAAGGCTACCCATAGAGA
>DAIMFZ010000187.1:0-4559 GCA_036724225.1 Aequorivita sp. | reverse complement strand
TGAAATTTTATTATTTCCAAATTGTTCATTTTTGCAATAAACATTTGGCGAGAAGTTTACACTGAGCATTTCGGCTTCGCTCAATATAAACTTTGTCGAAGTGAGCCCATGTGGGACCACTTTTTTACAAAGCCTTGCGTTGCGGGGCTTTATTTTTTTTGAAAATTTCGCACAAAAAAAGAGAAATTCAAAAATAAAGAGTTTATATAGCGGTCTTTTACCGAACAATAAAACCCTGATAACGAAGTTTTTTAGTTAAGAATAAAAAAAATTATTACTTTAGGCGCATAAATACGGTCCCCAAATCGTTAATGATCATCCATGGCATCACTTATATATAATGTTTTTTTCTTGGCGTTGCAGTCAACCGGAACTATTCCTCCGCCTCCACCTCCACCTCCGAGTGGTCAAACCCCTATAGATGAGAACATATGGATACTTCTTGCAATAGGTATACTGTTTGGCTTATATATACTCTACAAAAGAAACCGCGCTACAAATAAGGCTTCATAAGGTTTTTTACGTACTTCCCAATAATATCAAATTCCAAATTCACTTCGCTTCCCATTTCAATAGTATTAAAATTTGTATTCTCAAAAGTGTAAGGGATTATCGCCACACTAAATTCTCCTTTTTTAGAATTCACTACCGTTAAACTTACGCCATTCACGGTAATGGAACCTTTTTCAACGGTGCTAAAATCTGTGTTTTTATATTGAAAAGTAAAAACCCAACTTCCGTTTGCATCTTCAATGTTTATACAAGTTGCAGTTCCGTCCACGTGGCCTTGCACCATGTGTCCGTCCAGCCGATCGCCTATTTTCATGGCCCTTTCCAGATTTACCAAAGTGCCTTTTTCTAAATTTTTTAGATTGCTTTTTTCTAAGGTTTCCTTAATAGCGGTAACAACGTAGGCATCTTCCTTTACTTCTACCACCGTTAAACAAATGCCGTTGTGCGCCACACTCTGGTCAATTTTCAGTTGTTGCGTCAGTGGGCTTTTTATTTCTATATGAAGATTTTCGCCTTCCTTGGTAAGTTGGGCTATTTCGCCAACGGTTTCAATAATTCCTGTAAACATCGATACATTTAGTTACATTTGTAACGCAAAAATAACAATTAATAAATGAGCAGAGCAGATAAAATAACAGTGGGTATTTCCATAGGCGACATCAACGGGATTGGGAGTGAAGTAATTCTGAAAACCTTTGAGGATCCACGCATGTTGGAGTTTTGCACTCCTGTTATTTTTGCTTCGGTTAAGTTGATGTCTTTTTTCAAAAAACATTATGAAATTGAGATCAATTTCCACGGAATTGATAAAATTGAAGACCTCGTTCCGAAGAAGATAAACGTGCTGAATGTTTGGAAAGAACAAGTGGACGTCACCTTTGGAGAGGAAAACCAAACAGGTGGCGAATATGCCATAAAATCTTTGAAAGCTGCTGTGGAAGCTTTAAAGAATAAAAAAATTGACGCTCTGGTTACCGCGCCCATCAGCAAAAGCAACATACAATCGGAAGGTTTCAAATTCCCCGGACACACTGATTATTTGGCGCAAGAACTGGAAGGCGAAAGCTTGATGCTTTTAATTTCTGAAAATTTACGTGTTGGGCTTTTAACGGACCACGTTGCCGTAAAAGACGTGGTAAAAAACATTACTCGCCAACGCATCGACAAAAAAATAAATACGATTTATCACACTCTAATTGAAGATTTCGGAATAGAAATGCCAAAAATTGCCGTATTGGGAATCAACCCACACACGGGCGATAATGGCGTAATTGGCGATGAAGATGATACTCTTCTGCGACCAGCGCTCGATAATATTCGGAACAACGGAAAAATGGTTTTTGGGCCTTATGCAGCAGATAGTTTTTTTGGCTCCGGCAACTACAAAAACTTTGATGCCATAATTGCTTCCTATCACGATCAAGGTTTGGTACCATTTAAAACCCTTGCTTTTGGAAAAGGCGTAAACTTTACTGCAGGGCTAAACCGTATCCGCACCTCACCAGACCATGGAACGGCTTTTGATTTGGCCGGAAAAAACGCAGCCAATTTTGAATCTTTTCGCGAGGCTGTTTTCACTGCCGTTTCAATTTTTGAAACCCGCGAACAGTATGAAGAAATCTCCAAAAATCCACTGCAAGCTGCACGTAAAAGAGCCTTCTCAAAAAAGAAATAGAAAAACTAATTGCTATTCAAATAATTTTTTATCTTTGCACCCGCCTTATCCGTAAGGTTAAGGTCTTAAATAGGTGTGGAAATGAAGGATTTGAAAGAGTTTACCATCCCTTTCGTAGGGCTTAAATTAGGCAAACACCAGTTTAACTTTGAATTAAAAAAAGCGTTCTTTGAGCATTTTGAGTATGATGAATTTAATGACGCTGCCATTAATCTCGACGTACTGCTGGAAAAAATGAGCACGTTGCTGGAGTTTACATTAACATTTAATGGAACCGTAAACGTTGCTTGTGATATAACGAACGAACCTTTTGATCAGGAACTTTCGGGAACCTATCAATTTGTAGTGAAATTTGGTGAGGAATACAACGATGAAAATGAAGATTTGCTCATCCTTTCCCACGGAAGCTACGAAGTGAACATTCAGCAATACATTTATGAATCCATTGTGCTGGCTATGCCTTCACGAAGAATTCATCCCGGGGTGAAAGACGGCACCTTAAAAAGTGACATACTCGACAAACTTGAAGAACTCAGTCCGAAAGCGTTAGACGAGAAAGAAACGCCCGAAGACGACAATACAGATCCCCGATGGGATTCATTAAAAAAACTATTAACGGATAAATAATAAATAGCAATGGCACATCCTAAGAGAAAAATCTCGAAAACCAGAAGAGATAAGAGAAGAACGCATTACAAAGCTACTGCCCCTACAATTGCAATAGACCCTACAACGGGCGAGTCGCATCTATTCCATAGAGCGCACTGGCACGAAGGCAAAATGTACTATCGTGGCCAAGTTGTGATTGACGCTACGGAACAAGTAGAAGCATAAACTTACATTTTATATTGAAAAACTCTCACCCCCACGTGAGGGTTTTTTTGTTTTTGAATTTTACAAAAAGTCAAAAACAACTTAATTAATGCCGAAATTCAAGTAAAATTTAGTAATTTTCACTCTTTTTAAAAGATTTTCGGTCTTTTTTGTGAATTCTAATTCAACTTTATGAATATTATCACGGCAGCCATTACCGCTGTAGGGAGTTACGTGCCAGACTATATTCTCTCCAACAAAATCCTGGAGACCATGGTCGATACCAATGATGAATGGATCACAAGTAGAACAGGGATCAAAGAGCGTAGGATATTAAAGGATAAAGACAAAGGCACCTCCTATCTTGCCATTCAGGCCGCAAAAGACCTCCTTCAAAAAAGCAATACAGACCCTTCAGAAATAGACATGGTGATCATGGCAACCGCCACGCCAGACATGCCAGTTGCCGCAACAGGTGTTTACGTAGCCACGCAAATTGGTGCCGTAAATGCTTTTTCGTTTGATTTGGTAGCGGCCTGTTCCAGCTTTCTCTTCGGAATGTCAACCGCAGCCCGTTACATAGAATCTGGGAAATACAAAAAAGTACTGCTCATTGGCGCTGATAAAATGTCTTCAATTATTGATTATACAGACAGAACCACCTGTATTATTTTTGGAGATGGTGGCGGAGCTGTTTTATTTGAACCCAACACTGAAGGCTTTGGATTAATAGATGAATATTTACGAACTGATGGCGTAGGAAGGCCTTTCCTTAAAATTGATGCTGGGGGATCATTACTTCCTGCTTCATATGAAACTGTAAATAATAGACAACATTACGTTTTTCAAGAAGGGAAAACGGTTTTCAAATTTGCCGTATACAATATGGCCGATGTATGCGAAAAGGTTATGCAACGCAACAATCTTACTAGTGAAGACGTAAACTGGCTCGTGCCACACCAAGCAAACAAAAGGATTATTGATGCAGCTGCTTCACGGATGAAACTTCCCGAAGAAAAAGTAATGATGAACATCCACAAATACGGCAACACAACGTCTGCAACACTGCCACTGTGTTTGGCCGATTATGAAAAACAACTCAAAAAAGGAGATAACTTGATTTTTGCTTCCTTCGGGGGAGGCTTCACTTGGGGCGCCGTTTACTTGAAATGGGCCTACAACTCAAAATAAATTGTACCAAACTAAAAGACAAAACTTTATATTATGGATTTAAAAGACATTCAAAACTTGATCAAGTTTGTGGCCAAAAGCGGAGCCAGCGAAGTAAAACTTGAAACCGAAGACATAAAGATCACGATTAAAACGGGTTCTGATGACGGAAAGGGTGAAACAACCTATATTCAGCAATTACCTGCAATGTCGCAACCACAGATGCAACAACAGTCACAACAAGCTGCAACCAATGTTTCTACTTCCCAAGAGCAAAATCAGGCTGAAGCCGATTCAAAGTTAATCACTATCAAGTCTCCCACTATTGGTACTTTTTATAGAAAACCTACCCCAGCTAAACCTGTTTTTGTTGAGGTCGGTAGCACAG
>DAIMFZ010000186.1:0-4562 GCA_036724225.1 Aequorivita sp. | reverse complement strand
ATATTCTTTCTCTTCTTTGGTCACAATAGAGTTGGCATTTGCACAATATAATAAGATATAGGCATTCAGTTCATTGCGGGACCAATCGGTTTCGAATTCTTCCATTTTTTAAATTTTATGTTGGGTTGTATTTTCTAACTAAGATACAAAAACATAGTTAAAAGTAATTTGGATTATGTCAATAAAAAAACCCGGCTTTTTTGGGCCGGGTTTTTAATTTAACTTTTTAGAAAATTACTTTCCTCCAGCTTCAAGGTTTTTCATTTCCGTTTGTATATTTAAAGTCAAGAGAGACTATTATCCTTGTGATTCAAGGTTTTTCATTTCCTTTTCAATCATATCATAGAATTGATCGATTTTTGGAAGAACCAAAATACGGGTACGTCTGTTGGTTGCCCTGTTTTCGGCAGTTGTATTAGGCACTAAAGGTACGTAATCTGCACGGCCTGCTGCCACCAAACGAGATGGTGCTACGCCAAGTTTTTGTAGTTCACGTACAATAGCGGTAGCTCTTTTTACACTTAAATCCCAGTTGTCAAGCAACAAACCATTGCTGTATGGAACATTATCTGTGTGGCCTTCCACCATTGCTTCAAAGTCTGGTTTTCCGTTGATTACTTTAGCCACTTTACCTAAAATTTCGGTAGCTCTGTTTGAAATTTGGTAGCTTCCGCTTTTGAAAATTACTTTGTCTGAAAGTGAAATATAAACTACACCTTTCTCAACATTTACTTCAATGTCTGGGTCGTTTACACCAACTTCTCTTTTAAGACTTGTAACAAGTGCAAGTGTAACACTGTCCTTTTTGTTAAGGGCATCCTGCAAGCGTGTAATTTTAAGATCTTTTTCTTTTAGGCTTTCCAATGACTTTTCAAGGTTTGTAGCTCCTTTAGAGGTTAACATGGTAAGGTCTTTTGAACTTTGGATCAGGTCTGAATTTGTTTTTTTCATATCAGCCAAACGCTCTTCAAGCTCTTTGGCCCTTGCAGAAGCTGCGGCTCTTTCGGTAAGGCAGTCGTTTAGTTTAACGGTTGCCGTGTTTAGCAAATCTTGTGTGTTTTTCTGTTTTGTTTCAAGTTCTGCGTATTTTTTCTTGGAGACACAAGAAGTAAATACCAAACCTGAACACATTGCAAGAATCAATAAT
The DNA here is from genome assembly GCA_036724225.1 of Aequorivita sp. Lineage (GTDB taxonomy): Bacteria > Bacteroidota > Bacteroidia > Flavobacteriales > Flavobacteriaceae > Aequorivita. Next base: position 3,415 of record DAIMFZ010000186.1, on the reverse strand, counting down.
TTCTTCATAATTTGTAAGTGTTATATTAGATTGTTTAATTCAATAATTCTGACCAAAATTATTAAAATACATCTCAGTCCAAAAGCGATTAACAATACTTTAAGTTATAGTTTGCCAAAATGCTTCTTTTTAAGTATATAATGCTGAAATACAATGGATTTAATTTTGAAATACTTTAAATTAGAAGCAAATTTCTTTCTTTTCTTTAAAAATTTGGGGAGCAATCCATAAAAACTGAAATGTGCTTTTACTATAGCGAAGAAATGTTTCGGCTTTCCTTGGACTAAAAACTGAAGTGCTGCTATTCCGTCCAAAACCATTCGCACAAAAATGGAACTGAACGTGCTGACTCCTTTTGTGTTTTTCAAAAGATTTAAAAGTGAATTTCGGAAGTTGTAGAAAGTTTTTTTCGGATTTAGGGCAGCCAAAGTGGCGCCACCAATGTGATAAACTTTTGAATCGCCAACGTAAAATATTTTCCCGCCTTTTGAATGCAGTCGCCAGTAAAGATCAATTTCCTCTTGATGTGCAAAATAATCTTCATCAAGTCCGCCGACTTCCCAAAAAGCTTGTGCCTTTACAAATAGACAAGCTCCAGAAGCCCAAAAAATTTCGGAAACATCATTGTACTGACCTTCATCTTTTTCCAAAGTATTAAAAATGCGGCCACGGCAATACGGATAGCTGTATTTATCAATAAAGCCACCTGCTGCGCCTGCGTATTCAAAGTATTCCTTATTTTTGTAATCAAGTATTTTAGGTTGTGCGGCAACTATGGAATTATTCTTTTCAAATTCTGAAAGTACGGGCTTCAACCAATTTACCGTCACTTCCACGTCGCTGTTCAGCAGTATGAAAATTTCCTCGGAAAGGTTTTTTAAAGCGTCATTGTAACCCTTGGCATAACCTCCGTTCAGTTTGTTTTGAATAATTTTTACGGTTGAAAAGTTTTCTGATACAAATGAAACTGAATTGTCTGTGGAGGCATTATCTGCTAGATAAACAGTGGCTTCATTAGAAAATTCCACTACTGAGGGCAGGAATTTTTCCAACAAATCCTTTCCGTTCCAATTGAGGATGACTATGGCTACTTTCACGCTGTAAAGATAGATTTTTGAAGTGTTTTTTCAGATTATTTATAATTTGGAATTTCTTTCAGAAAAACATAACGTCCCGCTTCAAAATCCATTTGGCAAAAATAATGCTCCAAACCGTTGCTAACCATTAAATATTCTGCCTTTAAAGCAAGGTTGTATCGTGCAATTTGGTCAAAGGTAGCTTGTGTTATTTGGACGGATGGTGACTTGCATTCCACAATCAAAAATATACTGCCATCATTATTAAAGGTCACCACATCATATCTTTTCGTGGTGTTGTTCAGTTTCAGTTGTTTTTCAACGTTTATGAGGCTTTTCGGATAATATTTTTCTTTCAATAGAAATTGGACCACATGCAGCCGCACCCATTCTTCGGGAGTGAGTACCACGAATTTTTTTCTGATTTCATCAAAAACCAATGGTTTGTTTTCGCTACTTTTGAAGCGGAAGTTATATTCGGGAAAGTTTAGTTTTTGCATTCACAAAGATTAAAAATTTAATATTCAAAATTCAAAATTAAGCCCGTCAATCTTAAATCTTCAATCGCTAATAGTAATTGTTCAATGCCTCTCGACAAAATAAAAACAATCATTACCGAAATTAAAAACGGCTACACAAAACCAATTTATTTTTTGATGGGTGAGGAGCCGTATTACATTGATGGCATATCGAAATATATAGAGGAAAATGTGCTTACGGATGAAGAAAAGGGTTTCAATCAAATGGTGCTATACGGTCGTGATGTTTCAGTGGAAGACATCATCAGCAACGCAAAGCGCTACCCGATGATGGCTGAAAAGCAAGTTGTTATTGTGAAGGAAGCACAAGATCTTTCCCGAACAATTGAAAACTTGGTTCCTTATGCCGATAACCCTCAGCCCACAACAATTTTAGTGCTTTGTTACAAATACAAAACGCTTGACAAGCGTAAAAAACTGGCTAAGGCCATTGCCAAAACGGGCGTTCTTTTTGAAAGCAAAAAACTGTATGACGATAAAGTTCCGGATTGGATAAAACGGGTGCTCGCCGGAAAAGGGTACACAATAACCCCAAAAGCCGCTCAAATGTTGGTTGAATTTCTTGGGAATGATTTAAGCAAAGTGAACAATGAGCTCGAAAAATTACAATTGATTATAAAGCCAGGCGAACAAATTACACCCCAGTTAATTGAAGAAAACATCGGTATCAGCAAGGATTTCAACAATTTTGAACTTCAGAATGCCATTGGGGGGAGGGATATAAAAAAAGCGTTCGCCATCATCCAGTATTTTTCGCAGAACCCTAAAAACAATCCGTTGGTGATGACGGTGGCTTTGCTTTACGGTTTCTTTTCAAAATTGCTGAAGTATCACGCACTCACAAATAAAGGAGATACAGCAAAAGTATTGGGGGTTCACCCTTTCTTTGTAAAAGATTATCATACCGCGGCTCGCAATTACCCGATGAAAAAAGTGAGCGCCATAATAACTGCAATTCGCGAGGTGGATATGAAAAGTAAAGGCGTGGGTGCTGCCAATCTTCCACAAGGTGATTTGTTAAAGGAATTGTTGGTGAATATTTTTAATTAAATGAGTTCAACCCTCAACCAATTAGGTCAATAAACTCATTTTTTATCTACCGAATACTTCCCAGCTCCCAAAAGTCCAATTACAGAAAAAGCAATTAAATAGAGAATTGACATTTCCTTTGTTCCCAGCGGATCGGATGCGTGAACAATGAAAGCTGCAACAGCCATTGTGATTATTACGGGAATTACGGCCCATCTGGTTTTGAACCCAATAATTATTAGAATAGGAAAAAATACTTCGCATAGAACTGCTAAAATTAAAGTAGCGGGCTCGCCAATGCCAATGGGGTCTCCGAACGAAAAATCGCCCGAAAGCATTTTTAAAAGTTTGGGTATACCGTGGGTAAGAATCATTCCACCGAAACCAATTCGCAGTATCAGTAATCCTATATTATAATTAATTGAATTGTTCATTTGCTTTGAATTTTAAAATAAACGAATATAGGAAAACAAATTAAATCACAGCTTTTTCCAAAAAATTGCCACAGCCTTTTTTAAAATGTATTTTTGTTTTTCAAACACTCAGTAAATGTCAAAATTAAAAGCGTGGGTTTCCGCCGCCCGTTTGCGGACCTTGCCGTTATCGATCTCAGGGATTGTCACGGCTGGAGCGGCAGCTAAGGAATCGAATTTGTTTTATGCTTCCATTTTTGGGCTTGCACTGGCTACTACTTTGGGGTTTCAAATACTTTCAAACTTCGCGAACGATTATGGTGACGGTGTAAAAGGCACAGACAACCACGAACGCGTT
>DAIMFZ010000185.1:0-4562 GCA_036724225.1 Aequorivita sp. | reverse complement strand
AAGCTACTTATATGTTTTTCAACATGTTTCACGCGGCAAATGTATATCAAATTTGAATTCGAAATCGCAAAAATTTATTAATTAATCAACTTCGCAACATCTTTTGCAATCCTTCGACTCCGCTCAGGATGACAAACATTTAAGAAATTAATTTAACCACGTCCTTGGCAAAATACGAAGCAATCAAGGAAGCTCCTGCTCTTTTTAGGGCCGTAATCTGTTCCATCATAACCGCATCGTGATCCAACCAGCCTCTTTCTGCTGCGGCTTTCAGCATAGCATATTCCCCGCTCACTTGATAAACCGCCACGGGAACATTCACCGCATCTTTTATTTCACGCACAATATCCAGATAGCAAAGGCCTGGCTTCACCATCACAATATCAGCGCCTTCGTCAATATCCATCAAGGTTTCGCGGATAGCCTCCTCGCGGTTGCCATAATCCATTTGGTAGGTTTTTTTATCCTTCGGAATATCTTTGGAATCCACTGGCGCAGAATCCAACGCATCGCGGAAAGGTCCATAAAACGCAGAGGCATATTTGGCACTGTAAGCCATAATTCCAGTATCGAAAAAACCTTCATCTTCAAGCAAAGATCGTATTTCAAAAATGCGTCCGTCCATCATATCGCTCGGCGCAACAACATCAGCGCCTGCTTTTGCATGACTCAGTGACATTTCAGCCAAAACGGCGTTTGTGTCATCGTTTAAAACTTTTCCTCCGGAAATAATTCCGTCGTGCCCGTAGATTGAAAAAGGGTCTAAGGCCACATCGGTCATTACAATCATTTCGGGTACTGCATTTTTCACTGCTTTTATAGCGCGTTGCATCAATCCGTCGGGATTCAGGGCTTCTTTCCCGCTGTTGTCCTTCAGTTTATCGTCCACTTTCACAAAAAGCAAAACTGACTTCAAGCCGAGTTTCCAAAGCTCTTTCACTTCTTTTTGAAGCATATCCAAACTAAATCTGTAATAATTTGGCATCGAAGCTATTTCCTCTTTCACGCCTTTTCCTTCCACTACAAAAAGTGGTACGATAAAATCATTTGGTGAAATAATGGTTTCTCGGACCAGACCTCTCATACTTTCATTAGTTCGCAATCTTCGGTTTCTTCTTAATGGATACATAATCTTAAAAATTTTTATCAGGTCGAGCACAGTCGAGACCTATTTATTATTCAATAATTTCAAATAACCTCTCGACTGTGCTCGAGGGGACATTTATCTAAACCCAATTTCTAGGATTTTTTAAAACTTCAACTAATTTTTCTTCTTCACTTCCTTTTTCCGGCTGATAATCATATTTCCATTGCACAATTGGCGGAAGGCTCATCAAAATACTTTCAATCCGTCCATTTGTTTTTAGGCCGAAAAGCGTTCCTTTATCGTGAACGAGATTAAATTCAACATAACGTCCACGGCGTATTTCCTGCCAAGTTCGGTTTGCTTCGGAATAGGGAACATCTTTTCTTTTTTGAACAATGGGAAGGTAGCAATCCAAAAAACTATTGCCAACCTCTGTTACAAAATTGTACCAATTCTGCATCGTCATCACATCAGTAACTTTCAAATAATCGAAAAACAGGCCTCCAATCCCTCTGGACTCATTGCGATGGGTGTTCCAAAAATATTCATCGCACCGTTTTTTATAGGTTTCGTAAAAGTCAGGATTATGCTTATCACAAACCGTTTTGCAGACTTGATGAAAATGTTTTGCATCTTCCTCAAAAAGATAATAGGGCGTTAAGTCTTGGCCGCCGCCAAACCAGCTATCAACAACATTTCCTTCGGTATCATACATTTCAAAATAACGCCAGTTGGCGTGAACCGTCGGCACCATCGGACTTTTTGGGTGAAGTACTAAACTGAGGCCACACGCAAAGAAGTCGGCATCTTTCACACCAAAATAATGCTGCATGCTTTCGGGCAATCTTCCGTGAACTTCACTGATATTCACGCCGCCTTTTTCAAAAATGTTGCCGTTTTCAATCACTCGGGTTTGTCCGCCACCGCCTTCTTCACGTGTCCATTTATCTTCCCTAAACTTTGCTTTTCCGTCAATTTCTTCCAAAGCGGAAGTGATTTCGTTTTGGTGATTTTTTATGTATTTGACAAATTGCTCTTTCATTTTATATTTCCATTTATTACTTTAGAGTTTTCCAAAACTTTTAACGTCACGGTACTCGCCGCTGTTACTGAAAGTGGTAAAACCAAAATGATTCCCACAATTGGTATCAACAACATTAGCATAAAAACCATGCCATTGCCGATGGCCAAGCCACGATTTCTACGCACAAATTGGATGCTTTCAGCAAATTTATAATGCCGCTCTAACGTATAATCCATGTTTCCAAAACCTGCGTAATAACTCTGTACCAAAAACAAAAGTACCGAAGATATAATTCCCACAAGAGGTATAAAACCTATCAAAATAATTGGAACGGTCAGCAATAGTTCCATCAATAAATTCCGAATATTTATCCGAACACCACGCCAAAGCTGCTCTGCGTTTGAAGTATTTCTGTGCGAATGAATTGTTCCGTAAAAATGCTTTTCGATTTTTTCTGAAACGGGACTCATAAATGGCGCGCTCAGTGCCATAACAATATGGCGGTAGAGAATCAGTCCTACGGCAATAATTATAAGCGCTCCAATAAATTCACTAATGGTTCTGAAGGTTTCTGAGCCCCACTCCCAAAACCATATTTTTGAAATGAAAGCCCCAAGATCATCGCTCAGTCCCCAAGCCGAAAAACCAATTAGGAAGGCAGTAAAAAAACTAATGGCCATTGGCACCCCAAAATACTTCCAAAGCCCTAGTTTGCTGATGAGCTTGAATGTTCCCGCGTATGCTTTTATGCCTTTTACAATGTTTTTAATCATCATTTGAATTCTAAACCTAACAGGTTTTACTTGTCCGCCGTCCGCGTGTCGCCGAAGCTTTAGCGGAAGCACAAGCTATTTTAGCGTAGGAGGAAAACCTGTAAGGTTTCTTTTCTTCATTGAATATAAACTAAATCGTTTTTAAGTTTCTCAACTTCTTCAGCTTTTTCAATCTTCACCGCTTCCGAAGCTTTCTGTTTCAAAAACGAAATGATTTCCGCTTCGTTTTTATCCTTAATTTCTTCAAAAAGTGCAATTCCCCTTTTATTATTGTGCAAATCCATCGCATGTTCCAAGGCTTCGTTTGGTGAAAACTCCTCGTGCCAATCTGTAAATTTCCTTGCCCATACCCTTGCTTTTTCTTCGTCCTGATTCCACTTTAAACATTTTCGGATTATCAGAATAACCCACAATGCATGTCTAAAAGCGTTTGCGGGATTGTTCAAATGATGCTTGCTCCCGTATTCTTTCTGCGCGATATTCATACATTTCCTAGTAGCAAAAATTGTGGGAACGGCATAGAGCGGATTTTTAAGAAAAAGGCCGAGCAACCCAAAAAGTTGCTTAAAATCAAGATTCTTTATAATCCTCCAAAACATCTAATCTTGTTTGTATTCTTTAACCGCTTCAATGAAAGCGCCCGCATTTTCCAATGGAATGTTTGGCAAAATTCCGTGGCCCAAGTTTACAATATATCGGTCTTTCCCAAATTCATCAATCATCTGTTTCACCATCTTTTTTATTTCTGAAGGTGGGCTCAGCAATCGAACGGGGTCAAGATTTCCTTGAAGCGTTATCTTTCCTCCTGTTAAATAACGTGCGTTTTTAGGCGAACAAGTCCAATCTACACCCAAGGCCGAAGCGCCGCTTTTCGCCATCGTATCCAAAGCAAACCAACAACCTTTTCCGAAAGCAATTACAGGCGTTTCATCTTTCAAAGCATCAATTATTTGCTGCATATATTTCCAACTGAATTCCTGATAATCGATTGGTGAAAGCATGCCGCCCCAACTGTCAAAAATCTGCACGGCGTTTACACCAGCTTTTACTTTTTCCTTTAAATATAAAATCGTGGTATCAGTTATCTTCTGAAGCAAAGCGTGTGCGGCAACTGGTTGGGTGAAACAAAATCCTTTTGCTATATCAAAATTTTTGGAGCCTTGACCCTGCACACAATAACATAGAATTGTCCATGGACTGCCAGCAAAACCGATCAACGGAATTTCACCATTTAGTTTTTCTTTGGCCATTTTTATGGCTTTCATCACGTAACCGAGGGTTTCGTCAATGTCAGGTACAATCACTCGCTCCAAATCTTTCATTGATCGAATGGGGTCTGGTACCCAAGGCCCAATTCCAGGTTTCATCTCTACGTGAATATTCATTGCTTGTGGTATTACCAAAATGTCGCTAAACAAAATAGCGGCGTCCATCCCGAATCTACGGATGGGTTGCACAGTTATTTCACTGGCAAGTTCGGGTGTTTGGCAGCGGGTAAAAAAGTCGTATTTCGCTTTAATTTCCTGAAATTCGGGTAAGTATCTTCCGGCTTGACGCATCATCCAAACTGGAGGTCTCTCTACGGTTTCGCCGCGAAGAGCTTTTAAAAATAAATCATTTTTAATCATAAGTTCTCGTTACAAACCTGATAGGTTTATAGTTTTTACTTTTTCAATAT
>DAIMFZ010000184.1:0-4575 GCA_036724225.1 Aequorivita sp. | reverse complement strand
TTGTGTTAGCAGCTGTTTTTATAAATTCAATACCTCAATATGCGTACATGAACCTTGTAAATATAATTTTGAATATATTTTTAATGACAACAATCGTATATTTAATAATATACCAAGGTCTCAATTTAAAAAATACCTAATCCCCGCTAGCGCGATCGTCCCGCTCGTGCCTTGAACCTGAGAAAAGCAACAAAAATTCACATCAAATGAAAACCTATAAATTAAGCGAAGCAGAAGACCTTTTAGTAGGAAAAAAAGGCACAAAAGAACGGGACGAATACGAGTTTGAACTAAAGCTCGAACTCATTGGCGATATGATTAAAACCGATCACTAACCCCCAGGCTAGCGCACCTTTGCAACGTGTACCCACAAACTTGCTCTAAAACAAAAACAAACAGTAATCTTGCCAAAACCAAAGTAAGCGTTGTAAACACCCCCCAGCACAACGAAAACTTCCATAAACGAAATACTTAATTTTTCACAACCCTTTTTGTGGTGGACACCGTTTTTGATTTATTGTAAATTTCCATCAAATAAACTCCCGGGGAAAGTTTGGAGAAATCTACTTCTGGAGTTAAAAGATCTTCCGCCAACTTCCTTCCTTCCATAGAATAAATTGAAAAAAAGAGTTCTTCCTGCGTATTTAAACCCTGAATGTGGAGCATATCCGTTACGGGATTTGGATAGAGTAATAGGTTGGATAGCTGTTGGTCCTGGGTGTTGAGATTGCAATTTACTTCCTCCAAATTTAATAAGGGGCAGGCGGAGGCTGCGTACTCATTTATTGTAGTTGACCCATTGATAGGATTCCCGGTATGTTCAAAAATACCAACCGCTTCACTCGTGTTTGCTTCAATATCATAGCGATAAACAAATCCTATGGAGTCAAACCCGTAAACAAAGTTATTATTACAGGAATCCGTATAGTTCGAAAACCCCCAAAAAATAACAGTATCTCCGTCATAATAGAGTGGTTTACACGCCACGGTTTGCAAAATGTTTCCATCATAACCTAAAATATCATAAGTCGAGGAACTTTGAAAAATAAGATTCCCTTTGTAATAAGTTAGGTCGCCTGGTGAGGATGCACTCAATACAACATCTGAAACTTCGGTAAACGTATTTAAATCTATGGTTACTAAATGATTGGTGTAATATTCCAATGCGACAATTTGGTTGTCGGCATTGCAAACCAGAGAATTATATAGTCCAGACACAGGAAACACATACACCACATTGTAGCTGTTATTCGCTAAATCTATTTCTATAATAGCATCCGCATAAACCCCATAAAGTTTCCCATCAGGCGCAAATGCAATATCCAAAAGCTGAAATCCATCAACATACATGGATGCCAGTTGGGTTTGATTGAGATCGGAATCGACAAATATTATTTGGTTTTTCTGAAAGATGCCCTCAAAAGCAGTGAGATAAAACTCCTGGGCATAGGTGTTAACACCGAAAAGGAGTAAAAGAATGATGTAAAAAGTCTTCATGATTTTATAAATTTTAAACGATAAATATTATTTCTACTTGTATATTAATAATCATCGCCACATATTGTTTCATTAGAAACCCAAACACTCATTTGTAATATTTACAAAATGCTGCAGATACATATGTTTTAAATGCTTGAATTCAGTTACAAAACAGTCTGTTTTAACGGATTGGCATATGGAGTTTTCGATGATCAAAACATCATGGGTTGGATGAAAGTTTCGTCTTTTGGTTACATTTTTGAAATTTTTCAAATGGCAATTCATTTGTAATGAAGAAATTGAATACCTGATTTTACTATGAAAAAACAGCTGTATAGTTCTTTTAGGATTATCAGTTATATTTGTATAGCTATTATAGGATTTATTTATTAATATGTATAGTTATTTTAGGACGGGTCAGGTCAAAGGACGGGTCACACTGCAGGATACGCCTAGGGTAGTCTAGATCAAGTCCGGGCCAAGTCCGGGCCAAGTCCGGGTCAGTTTCGGGTGGAATAGGAAAATTTGATGGGAAAATCTAACTCTAAATGCTTCCCAATGGAAATAGGAAGCATGAATGCACAATGGGCCAAAACAAAGTTTTTGATTTCAACCGTTTCGTTACCCCTAATATACATCTAAAATACCCCAAATAAACATAGACACTAATTTTTTTATTACATCAAGTTCCCTCAAGAGCGCTTTTCCCTGGCGCGCTGGCGCCTGTACTGAGTGAAGCCGAAGTGCAAAGAGTGCCACTCTACCTCGAGCATTTGCAATGCGACCCCTTCACCATTAAACTCCTGGCGCTCTTTTATAAAACGTGACAGAGATACTAAAAATCACTAAATTTAGCTACCAAATTCATTCACAATGAAAACCGAAAACCTCTACAAAATGCCCTTCGCCAATGTATATCCATATTACATAGCCAAAGCGGAAAAAAAGGGCCGAACCAAAGAAGAGCTGGACACCATAATTTGTTGGTTAACCGGCTATGACCAAAAACAGTTGCAACAACAATTGGACAACAAAACCAGTTTTGAAAACTTTTACGCAGAAGCGCCACAACTAAACCCCAATGTTTCAAAAATAACGGGCGTAGTCTGCGGCATCCGCGTGGAGGAAATAAAAGATCCACTAATGCAAAAAATCCGCTATTTGGATAAGTTGATAGACGAGCTCGCAAAAGGCAAAACGATGGAAAAAATTTTAAGAACGTAACAAGGAATGTACTAAAACAACCCTCTACCCACTACCAACTACATACCCTACCTTTACCAACTTAAAGACTCTCCCGTGCACCCAAAAAACCCCTTCACCAAAGATTATAATTTTGATGTCCTTATACCCCATCACCCAGCTTTAAAAGAATACGTTTTTGTAAACCAGTACGGCAACAACAGCATAAAGTTCTCAAACAATCAAGCCGTAAAAGCACTTAACACCGCCCTGCTAAAAGCACAGTACGGCATAACCTATTGGAACATCCCAGAAAACAACCTATGCCCACCCATTCCCGGCCGTTTGGATTATTTGTTGCACGTGGCAGACCTACTTCATAAAGAGGACGTAAAACTGTTGGATATAGGCACGGGAGCCAACCTCATCTACCCTATTTTGGCAAGCCGTCATTTCAATTGGCAATGCACCGCCAGCGAAGTAGATCTCGATTCTCTAAAAAATGCACAGGAAATAATAGCGAATAACAGTAATCTAAAAGATATTGAATTGCGGCACCAAAAATTCAAGAACAGTATTTTGGAACACATTATCCAACCCACGGATGTTTTTGATGTGGTGGTATGCAATCCCCCCTTTTACAAAACCCGAACCGATGCCGAACGCAACAACCAGCGCAAGGTGGACAATCTTGAGTTACAGGAATCGGACACGCTGAATTTTGGAGGCAGTAGCAACGAGTTGTGGTATAAGGGCGGCGAAGAGGCGTTTATTAAAAAAATGGCTTCGGAAAGCGTACAGTTTAAAGAACAAATACAGTGGTTTACGGTCTTGGTTTCGCAAAAGGAACACCTAAAGAATATTAAAAGAGCCATCAACAAAACCCTTCCAACCCAAGTAAAAATAATAGACATGGAACAGGGCAACAAACTAAGCCGCTTTATTGCTTGGACATTTCAGTAAAACTTAGGACTCACCCCTACCCACCACCTACTACCAACTACCAACTACCCACCACCTACTACCTACTACCTACTACCAACTACCAACTACCAACTACCAACTACCAACTACCTACTACCCACCACCTACTACCTACTACCAACTACCCACTTCCTACTACCTACTACCTACTACCTACTATCTACTTCCGCTTCTTAAAAATATAACTCATCCAAACAGGATCATTATCGTCAGAAACCACAGATTGGCGGTCCAGGAATTCCCAGTCGTGGGCGTTCATATAGTTGAGCAAGGTGGAAGTCTGTTCAATTTTCTCAATTTCATCAATTGAAATATTCTGCCCTACCAAAGACGCCTGTTCCTCCACTTTTATGCGTTTCACCTTCCCGCGGTTATTCGCTTTTTGGACTACAATGATTTCAAGAAAATTGTACTTGGTTATTTCTTGGGAATATCCTTCAACGGAAAACATTAAGAAAAGGGTAACTACGGAAAGTGCTATAAGTTTTTTCATCTTTTAGGTTTATTTCTACTAAAGATACAATTATAACCAATTCTTCATTATGTCTAAAAATCGGAATACTATCTAACAAAACTTTATTGACTGTGAATCAATAAATTAGCGATGAACTGGTTTTAACTAAGATATCATTTGTGTCCTATTGAAATTGGAATTGCAATTTTTTTTGAAGTTAAATAAATTAAAAAAAATGAAAAAATACATTGATATTGAGAAACTGAAAAGTACAATTATGAGCAATTAAATTATAATATTAGCGACTTATTTTTAAGTTTGCTCAATATTATAACCTAGTCAATCTTAAAAGTAACCACCGGTATATCAGCATGATTGGCTACATCTTCGCTAATACTATTGTTAAAAAAGTGCGCCAAACCAATTCTGCCGTGGGTTGTAACACCTATTAGGTCGGCTTTCATCTTATCGCTATA
>DAIMFZ010000183.1:580-4576 GCA_036724225.1 Aequorivita sp. | reverse complement strand
TCGCTGGACATTTGCGGCCACGAAATTACCCATGGGGTTACTGAATATTCTGCAAACCTTGTTTACAGCTACCAATCTGGGGCTTTGAACGAATCATTTTCAGACATCTTCGGTGAATCTATTGAAAAGTTTGCATCCGGGACCAACGACTGGCTAATGGGCGATGACATTGGCGCAGGCGGAAGCGGCGGCGCATTGCGTTCTATGAGCAATCCGAACGCTTTTAGCAATCCAGACACTTATCAAGGAACCTATTGGTATGCAGGTTCTGGAGATTCTGGAGGAGTACACACAAATTCAGGAGTTCAAAACTTTTGGTTTTATGTTTTGAGCGTAGGTAAAAGTGGTACTAACGATAAAGGCGACACCTATAATGTAACCGGAATCGGAATGGACAAAGCGGGTGCAATAGCATACAGAAACCTTACTGTTTACTTGAACTCAAACTCACAATACAGTGATGCCCGTAACGGTGCAATACAAGCCGCGAAAGATTTATACGGTGCAGGTAGTGCCGAAGAAATTGCAACTACAAACGCTTGGTACGCTGTTGGAGTTGGTGCTGCTTACGGAGGTGGCGGTGGCGGAAGCGACTATTGTGCATCACAAGGTAACAATGTGAATGACGAATACATCAGCCGCGTGCAGTTGAACACTATCAACAATACTTCCGGGGCTCAGAAATATTCAGATTTTACTAATATTTCAACTTCTTTAAGTGAAGGTTCAACATATACAGTTACCATTACTCCAACCTGGACTGGCAGTACCTACAATGAAGGTTATGCAGTGTGGATTGACTATAACGGCGACAAGGATTTTGGCGATGCAGGCGAATTAGTTTGGTCTAAAGCGGCTTCAAAAAACACTCCAAACAGCGGAACATTTACTGTTCCTTCCGGGACCGTGGGCGGAGCAACCAGAATGCGCGTTTCAATGAAATACAATGGAGTCCCTACTTCCTGTGAAACGTTCAGTTATGGTGAAGTTGAGGATTATACCATCAACTTGGGTGGTGCAGGGCCAGATACAGAGGCTCCAACGGCTCCTTCAAGCTTAGTAGCTTCCAACGTTACGCAAACAACGCTTTCGCTTTCTTGGAACGCTTCTACAGATAATGTGGGTGTAACAGGTTATGACGTTTTCCAAGGCAGTACAAATATGGGTAGTGTTACAGGAACTGCAGCAAGTATTACTGGCCTTTCCCCTGCAACTGCTTACACTTTTAAAGTGCGTGCACACGATGCTGCTGGCAATAATTCTGGTTTTAGTAATACCGTAAATGTTACCACGCTTTCAAACTCGGTCACTTATTGTACTTCAAAAGGAAATAGCACAAACGATGAATATATAAATAAAGTTCAACTTGGCGGCATTAACAATCTTTCGGGCAATAATGGTGGTTATGCAGATTTTACAAGCATATCAACCACTTTGTCAAAAGGAAGTAGCAATACCATTACCATTACACCAAAATGGAGTGGCACGGTTTATTATGAAGCATATAGAGTGTGGATAGACTATAATCAAGATGGCGATTTCAACGATTCTAAGGAACAAGTTTATACACGTTCCAGAACTAAGGCTACCTCTGTTTCTGGAAGTTTTACTGTTCCCACATCGGCACTTAGTGGTGCGACCAGAATGCGGGTTTCAATGAAATATAACGCCAATTCTACCTCATGTGAAATTTTCAGTTATGGCGAAGTGGAAGACTATACAGTTATTATCGGAAGTGGTGCCACACAAGGATTTACTGAAGGCAACAGCCTTGCATCATCAGAAATGACCCTTTATCCAAACCCAACAAAACATACTTTGAATATTGCATTGCTTGATGCAACTGGCAAAGATTATGTAATCTATAATGTTATGGGACAAATTGTGGGCAAAGGCACTTTCAACGAAACATTAGATGTTTCAACATTGCAAAGCGGTGTTTATATGCTTGAAGTAAATACGGAAGCAACCAAAATAATGAAACGTTTTGTAAAAGAATAGTTAGTTTGTATTGATAACCAAAGAGGCCCGTTTCGGTTTTGAAACGGGCCTCTTATTTTAAAATATTTAAATTTATAAAGGATCTCCCACTTTAATATCACATCTATGCCCTGGCTGGCCGTGTGGCGGATTTACTCCATTCCCAGAAATTGAAGCTGGAACTGAATTGGTTTTGTTAAGCGTTGGAGTTGAGTTAGAATTCCCCGCAGCACCATTCAATGGCGCCCCCACAGGAATGTCACATCTATGTCCCGGTTGTCCGTGTGCTGGGTTCATAGCCAAATCTCCACTAGTGTTTGTATTGTTTGTAGTTGGCACAACATTTTGAAGGGCCTGTTTTTTCTGTTCAAGCGTAGCCTCTTGCACTGTGTTTGGGGTATCCACTACTTTTTCTTTATCATTGCAGGAAATAAAAAATGGAGCCGCAGCAAATAATACTATTAAAAACGATTTTGAATTGAATCTTGGAATTGTCATAGAAGTAGCTATTTTATTATGACCGCTAAATCTACTAAAAATTAAATAGAAAACCACATTAAGAGATTTCTTCCGAAGAAAAAAAGCTACACAGAAAGGATTTCGTCCTCACTTAAAATTTCCTCATTCCGTAGTCGCAAAAGAATCTGGGCCACCGTAACCGTGTCCTTTTCGCAATAAATAATGATTCTGTCAATATCTTTTTCCTCGTAAAAAACACCGCGCACTTGGCTTCCATCAATATCATCTTTAGGGGAAGGAATTCCCAAAACGTGCGCCATCAATTTAAGTGAAGTGAAGGTTTTGTAATCGCCGAACTTCCAAAGTTCCAACGTGTCCAAATGCGGAACTTCCCAAGGTTTTTTCCCGAAAAGATCAAGTTTGAAAGGAATGTCAATTCTGTTAATAATCATCCTTCGGGCAATGTAAGGGAAGTCAAATTCCTTCCCATTGTGTGCACAAAGCACGTGATGTGGTTTGTTGAAGTGTGTTTCCAAAAGATTTTTAAAATCTTTCAGAATTTTAATCTCATCGCCGTGAAAACTGGTTACGCGAAAATTCCGAACATCGCCTTTCAGTACAAAATAGCCAACTGAAATACAGACAATTTTTCCAAACTCCGCCCAAATTCCGGCGCGCTCGTAAAATTCTTCAGCAGAAACTTCATCCTTTCTTTGATATTGGCTTTTCAGTTCCCAAAGTGCTTTTGATGTATCGTCAAGTTCTTCAAAATTTTCGTGCTGCGGAACGGTTTCAATATCCAGAAACAGAATATGTTCCAAGTTTATTCGCTTGATCATAATTTGAAAATTTCAATCGGGGAGAACTTTAAAAATACGAAAAATTATTGATTTTCACCAAGCATCTTATAGGCTTCTTCCACATAAACATAAAAATCAGAACTAAAAGGCAAAACAGTTTTATTACCCCGCTGCTCCCCCAACCTTACAATAATCACATTATTTTCTGGAATCACAATAACATACTGCCCAAGAATTCCCCGCATCACAAAAATCTTCTTTCCCAAAAAATCACTCAACCAAAATCCGTAACCATACTCAGGACTTTCGGCAAATCGCGGCGTAATGGATTTCGCTACAAAAGCAGAATCCAAGATTTGTTGTCCGTTCCACTTCCCGTAATCTTTATACAGCTTCCCAAACCGCGCAAAATCTCTCGCATTACTGCCAATACAACAATACGCTTTTACCAATCTGTTTTCTTCATCATCTACCTGCCAAACCGCAGGATTTTCTGCACCCATTGGTTGCCAAAAACTTTTATAAAAATAATCCACCAACTGTTTCTTCGTTGCTTTTTGAATTACCATCGCCAAAAGTTCCGTGTTTCCGCTTAAATATTTGTAGTGTTCTCCTGGTTTATCAACTACTTTCAATCTTAGAATAGTTTTGGATAAATCTGCATCGTAATACGCCCGCGCCGTCATCCCAAACGGATTGAAATAGGACTCGTCCCAATCCAATCCCGAAGCCATAGACGAAAGATCGCCCACCGTCA
>DAIMFZ010000183.1:0-570 GCA_036724225.1 Aequorivita sp. | reverse complement strand
CCGTCAAGGCAGTCCCTTCATACTGCGGATAAAAATCGCCAACGGGTTGGTCCAGACTTTTTATAAATCCATCATCTATAGCTTTTCCCAACAAAGCAGAAGTAACACTTTTCGCCATTGAAAAGGAATTGGTCTGCGAGTTTTTACTGAAGCCATCAAAATACTTTTCAAACCAAATACTGTCATTTTTAATAATCAAAAAAGCAACCGTTCCCAAGGTATCGTTCATTTCGGAAAGTGATTTTGTCGCTTCAACAGTGTTGTAATCTTTATGGATGGGCCAAGGTTGGGGGTCGGTACTGGCAGGGAATTTTTCGGTTTTAAAAAACTTAAAATCGTCAATATAGGCCGTCGTGTGCCCGTGAAGATAAACCACCCAAACGCCTTTTAAAATATAGCCATAGCCTGTGATGTAAAGACCAACCACCACTATAAGTAGCAGCGCAAAAACCCACTTTATAAATTTCTTAAGCTTTTTCAACTAAAATAAAGTTTGTTGCGTTGAAGGGTTTTCGTGCTCCAACAGCCATTTTTTTCGATGCAATCCGCCAGCATAACCTATAAGTGAAC
>DAIMFZ010000182.1:0-4605 GCA_036724225.1 Aequorivita sp. | reverse complement strand
TTCCACAGGATTAACACAAGATTTGGTTACTTTGGGTTTTAAATCTGGAAGAATGAAAACGGGAACTCCACCAAGGGTTGACGGTCGTTCGTTGGATTTTTCCAAAATGATAGAGCAACCTGGGGATGCTAATCCAGAAAAATTTAGTTATTCAGATGAAACAAGGCCTTTAAAAGTACAACGTTCTTGCCATATGAGCTACACCAGCTTGGTGGTCCACGATATTTTACGAGAAGGTTTTGATAGATCGCCTATGTTTAATGGTGCAATAAAAAGTTTAGGGCCTAGATATTGTCCTTCAATAGAAGATAAAATCAATAGGTTTGCTGATAAAGATCGGCACCAATTATTTGTGGAACCAGAGGGTTGGGATACTATTGAATATTATGTTAATGGGTTCTCCACTTCTTTACCAGAAGATATTCAGTTTAAAGCCTTGCGCCAAGTTGTGGGTTTTGAAAATGTAAAATTTTTCCGTCCTGGATATGCTATTGAATATGATTATTTTCCACCTACACAATTGAAACTTACTTTGGAGACCAAATTGATTTCAGGATTGTATTTTGCCGGGCAGATCAACGGTACAACTGGTTATGAGGAAGCAGCTTCACAAGGCTTGATGGCTGGAATCAACGCACATTTAAAAGTCCATGAAAAAGAACCATTTATACTTCAAAGGAACGAAGCCTATATTGGAGTTTTGATAGACGACCTTATAACAAAAGGTACTGAGGAGCCATACCGAATGTTTACTTCTCGCGCAGAATTTAGAACATTGTTGAGGCAGGATAATGCAGATTTTAGGCTAACCCCTAAATCGTTTGCCATTGGTTTGGCGAATGGAAAGCGTATGCGAAAGATGGAAGAAAAGAAAGAGAAGTCTGAGGCATTTGTCCAATTCTTTAAGCAAACCAGTGTAATACCCGAGGAAATCAATCCTATTTTTGAAGCGAGGGAATCTGCCTTGGTAGATCAAAGCGACAAGATGTTCAAATTCTTTTCGCGCCCGGAAGTTACGATGGAAGATATGAAGGAGTTAAATTCAGTGAAAAGCTATATTAAAGAAAACAAATTGGATGATGAAATGATTGAACAGGCGGAAATCCAAGTGAAATATTCTGGATATATTGAAAAAGAAAAAAACAACGCTGATAAATTGAACAGACTGGAAGGTTTGAAAATCTCTGCAAATTTTGACTATTCAAAACTGAAATCCCTCTCTTATGAAGCTCGCGAAAAATTAACAAAAATTAAACCTGCAACCATTTCTCAAGCTTCTCGAATAAGTGGTGTTTCGCCAAATGATATTTCCGTTCTTTTAGTGTATATGGGGCGTTAGCAACATTGTTTCACGTGGAACACACTTTTTAAATCCTTTTTTTTAATTAGGACTTCAAATTGCAAAGACCAGAAAAAAAATATTTGTCAGTAAAAGATTATTTGGTATCCGGTGAATCATTCGACTTGATTTACGATGCAGATTTGGATTTTCTAAAAACTTTTCCACAACCAAATGCTGACGAACTTCCAAAATATTATGAAAGTCAGGATTACATTTCACATACAGATGAAAGACGTGGTTTGTTTTCCAGTTTGTATCAATTGATAAAAAAATGGTCACTTCAGAAAAAAACCACATTAATTTCTGACCAAAATAATGGAATTGGTTCTTTGCTCGACGTTGGTGCCGGAACAGGCGATTTTTTAAAAATTGCTAAAGAAAAGGGATGGGTTGTCTGTGGAATGGAACCAAACAAAACGGCTGCTAATTTAGCTTTTGGAAAAGGTATTGAATTAAAACCTTCCCTAAATGATTTTGAAGGAAAACAATTTGATGTTGTAACACTTTGGCACGTACTGGAACACATACCAAACTTGAAAGAAACATTATTGAAAATATCGGGATTGGTGAAACCAAATGGCATATTGATTATTGCTGTTCCGAATTTTAAAAGTTACGATGCTGAACATTACGGAAAATTTTGGGCAGCGTATGATGTGCCACGTCATCTCTGGCATTTTTCAAAAAAATCTATTGAAAAACTTTTTTCTGAAAATTTCAAACTTCAAGAAATTAAACCTTTGATTTTTGATTCGTTTTATGTAAGCCTTCTTTCTGAAAAATATAAAACAGGAAGAAAATTTTCTTTGAAAGCAATTTCTATTGGTTTTAAATCAAATTTAAAAGCGAGGAGTTCAAAAGAATACTCATCTCACATTTATTGCTTCAGAAAATTCAGATAGCTCCATTTCCGAGTCTTTAAGCTGTTTTTTGCTCAAAACATAGGAAAGCCTCATTGATATAAAATTCTTTCGGAAAAGGCAGTAAATGAATAAGAAATCAATAGATAGAATCTATTTAAGTCACAATGAGATAAACAGAAATTATACCAATTCAGACTTATGGATGAGATGCGTTAATTTTATGGAGAGATCGGTAAATATAATTTTGGCATTGCCATTTCGCTCAATATGGTAAGAGGCATCTTCCAATGCCGAATTGATGTCAAAAATATTGTTTTGATGCACGAAGGGCGCAAATTTTGGAAGTGAAAAAGTATTGTCCGTTGCTTCAAAAAACAAAAGTGTATCTACATTATAATTTTTTAAAAGTGCTTGTCTAAAAACCTCAATACAATACGCTAAAAATTTCTTTTGGGTTTCTCGGCCTTGGATGGATAGTTCATCGCTCCAATCCAATAAATTATTGATGGCGCCTTTGTTTCCTTTCGCCCTAAAAGCTGTGCGGACCCAATTGATAAACCATTTCTCAAAAACTTCGTCTTCGCCTGTTTCTTCAAGCAACTGCAATGCCTTGTTGAAATCGCCACGCGATCTTCGGGCAGTTTTGAGGGCCAAGTTTTCATTTATTTTTCGCCTTTTTATCAAGGCTTCCGCAATATCTGTTTCAGAAAGTAGCGGAAACGCAAGCTTTTGGCACCTCGACCGAATTGTTGTGATTATTTGCTCTTCTTTTTCAGTAAGCAACAACAGCACCGTTTTGTCCGATGGTTCCTCCACCAATTTAAGGATTTTGTTGGCACATTCGCCGTTCATATTGTCGGCCATCCAAATGATCATCACTTTGTAACCGCCTTCATAAGCTTTAAGCGATAATTTTTTTGAAATATTCTCAGCTTCAAACTTGCTGATGTTCCCCTGCTTTTTTTCGATGCCAATGCTTTGGAGCCACTGAAATAGAGAAGCGTAGGGATTGTTCAAAACAAAATTGCGCCAGCCTTCCGCATAATTATCCGATACAGCGTTTTTCTTAATATCATCACTTGTATTTACAGGATAAACGAAATGTAAATCTGGATGGATCAACTTGGAAACTTTGTTTTTGCAGGAAAGATATTCGTGGCTACCATTTTCGTATTGGCTGCACAATAAAACCGAAGCATAAGCGATTGCAATAGGCAAAAGTCCGCTTCCGTTTACCCCAGAAAACATCTGGGCGTGAGGAATTCGACCGTTTTCAAGAGTTTTTGAAAGGTGTGATTTTATATGTTTTTGACCAATTACTTCTGAAAAATCCATTCGCAAATCTAAACAATTTTAAGTTTTCTTTTTGGGGAGAATTTTTTAGAAAAGTATTGTGATTTTCTGCAATTAAATACTATTCACTTAAATAATCATAAAAGCATTTATACCACAAAAGAGTTATATTTACACGAAATTTTTTTGAACATGAAAACGGTAAACGACATAAATTTTAATGGAAAAAAAGCACTCATCCGCGTAGATTTCAACGTGCCGCTCGATGCTGATTATAATGTAACGGACGATAGCCGCATTCGTGCTTCCAAACCCACAATTATGAAGATTTTGGAGGACGGTGGAAGCTGCGTTTTGATGTCGCACCTCGGAAGACCGAAAGACAAAGAGCCGGAGTTTTCGCTACACCACGTAATAAAATCATTGTCTGATGTTCTTGGAATACAAGTGAAATTTGTGGACGATTGTATTGGTCCGAAAGTAGTAACCGCAGTTTCAAATTTAAAATGGGGCGAAATTCTTTTACTGGAAAATCTTCGTTATTATGAAGAGGAAACAAAAGGTGACCGAGCTTTTGCAGAAAAACTCTCAAAATTTGGTGATATTTATGTGAATGATGCCTTCGGAACAGCGCACCGCGCGCACGCTTCCACAACAATTATTGCTGAGTTTTTTCCAAAAAATAAATGTTTTGGTTTGTTGCTAGCATCTGAAATTGAAAATGTAAAAAAAGTTTTGGAAACTGGCAAAAAACCCATTACAGCAATCATTGGTGGCGCAAAGGTTTCTTCAAAAATAACGATAATTGAGAATATTCTCGATAAAATTGACAATTTGATAATTGGCGGTGGAATGGCCTTCACATTTATTAAGGCTAAAGGAGGAAAAGTGGGAAGTTCGCTAGTTGAAGAAGACAAACAGCAGCTAGCTCTTGAGATATTGGAAAAAGCAAAACAAAAAGGTGTAAAAGTATATTTGCCTGTGGATGCTGTGATAGCTGATAGTTTTTCCGAAACTGCAAAAACGAAAACGGAAGCAGTGGATAATATCCCCCAGGGCTGGATGGGGCTGGACGTGGGACCAGAAACAAACAAAAAAAAAAAAAAA
>DAIMFZ010000181.1:0-4660 GCA_036724225.1 Aequorivita sp. | reverse complement strand
TCGGGTTTTGGATTATATCTACCGTTCCCGAAGGCCATTCAATAATCAATGTTTCAATGGTTGTGTTGGTTCCAATACCAAAATGTGCCAATAGTGAATTCATATGGCTAAAACCTTGGCCAGAACGAACTTCGCGCATCTGTGTGCCCCAATCGCCCACTATTTTTACTCTTGCACCTATTCCATTTTTGTTGCTTTCAACGCCTTCCAAACCAACTTTAATCCAGTTGTTTGCATTGCCATCATTTATGTATAGATTGCCATCATTCACAACATCCAAGAATCCATCATTGTTAAAATCGCCAATACCGCCTTCGTCAAAGGTGAGATCCTGGCCTATAAATGTCATATCGCCATTGTTTAAATAAAGCTCTTTAGACATTTCAGAAAAAATATCTATAAAACCATCGTTGTTGAAATCGCCAGATTGATTTTCCCAGGCGCCCAGATCGTTTGCGTTTATACCCGAAGAATCGATAACGTCTGTGAACATTCCGGTGCCGTCGTTTTCCATCAATCGATTTTGAAAATCGTGGTTAACAATAAAGGCATCAAAATCGCCATCGTTGTCAAAATCCTCAAAAACGGTGGACCAAGATTGCGCATTGTCGCGCATTCCGATTTCCAATCCATTTTCGGTATAAGTGCCGTCACCGTTGTTTGTATACATGGCATTGTCCCTGTCTGGGTCGCCAGGCTGCGAACCACCTTTGCATTTTGTTAAATACATATCAGTATCTCCATCATTGTCATAATCTACCCAAATAGCAGCGTAGTTGCCGGGCCTATCTATGGTTTCTATTAAAGTTTGGTCAAGAACCATGTTTTGGCCGCCCTGGTTGCGATATGGATGGCTTTGGTCCACGTCGTGGCAAATGAAGGCATCTAACAAGCCGTCATTGTTTATGTCTGCAAGAGTGGAACGCTGTGAAAAAATATAATCAGGTTTTGGTATTTCAGTATATGCGGTACCGTCTTCATTAGCAAATAGAAATGATACGCGTGAATTGTTGCCAAGAACCAAATCGTTGTAACCATTTCCGTCAATATCGCCAGCTGCTACGCTCCAGTCTGGAACGTTCTGTATGGGTGTGGAAATAAATACGGAATTAAAAGTGTGGTCTGGAAGCTGGTAATCAATACCAATACCAGTTCCTGAAACCCGAACGTAATCGTCAAGGTAGTCGCCATTCATATCTACAGCTACTTCAGAATAATCTGGATAGTTTCCAATCAAGTTACTTTGATTGGTAAATGTAACTTGGGCCATCAAGGCAGCACTGAACATTAGTGCGTTGAAAAGAAGTAATTTTTTTATCATGATAATTTGGTTTGGGACTAAAATTAAAATAAATTGTTTGATTATTAAGACAATAAGATTAGAAAAATTAACCTTCCTTCATTTGGACCTCTCTTATTTTTTTGAAAAGATCTGAGGAATATACAAAATTGGTAACATCTTCATTGTCAGTTTTGAAGATTTGCTGATTGTTGCCTTGCCATACCAATTTCCCGTTTTTGAGAAGAACAACCTTTTCGCCAATTTCCATAACGGAATTCATATCGTGGGTAACTACTATAGTTGTAATGTTGTATTCGTGTGTAATTTCTTGAATTAATGTATCAATCAAAGTAGCCGTTTTTGGGTCCAGACCAGAGTTTGGTTCGTCACAGAAAAGATATTTGGGTTTGTTTACGATTGCCCGAGCTATGGAAACCCTTTTTTGCATCCCGCCGGAGATTTCGGCAGGAAATTTTTTGTTCACGTTTTCAAGGTTTACGCGCTTTAACACTTCGTTAACCCGTGCCAACATTTCTTCTTTTTTCTTTTTGGTAAACATTCTCAAAGGGAACATAACGTTTTCTTCAATATTCATGGAATCGAACAGGGCGCCGCCTTGAAAAAGCATCCCTATCTCTTCGCGAAGTTTACGTTGCTGTTCATCATCCATATCTTGGATGGCTTTGTCTTCGTAATATATTCTTCCCACTTCAGGCTTGAAGAGGCCGAGAAGACATTTCAGCAGAACGGTTTTTCCACTACCGCTTTGGCCAATAATAAGGTTTGTTTTTCCCTTGTCAAATTCGGTGGTTATCCCTTTTAGGATTTCTTCGTCCCCAAAACTTTTATGTACATCTTCAACTTTTATCATCAGCTTAACATTAATTGGGTTATAATATAGTTGGACGCAATAATAAGCACACTAGTCCAGACAAAGGAGTTGGTGCTTGCCTTGCCCACCTCCAACGCACCGCCTTTCATATAAAAACCTTGCCATGACGGCACGGTTGCAAGTATGAACGCGAAAATAAAAGTCTTAAAAAAGGCGTAAAAAAGCTGATAGGGAATAAAATCTTGCTGAACCCCAGCGATAAAATCGGTAGAGC
This sequence comes from Aequorivita sp., assembly GCA_036724225.1. Classification (GTDB taxonomy): domain Bacteria; phylum Bacteroidota; class Bacteroidia; order Flavobacteriales; family Flavobacteriaceae; genus Aequorivita. The sequence continues at coordinate 2,272 of DAIMFZ010000181.1, read as the reverse complement.
TTGTAAAACCCCCGTAAACCCCGGCAACCCAACCTCCCAAAATTCCAAGAAACATAGAAAGAACAATTACAAAAGGGTAGAACATCAATGCGACTATTTTGGGGAAAACTAAATAATTTAAGGAATTGATACCCATTACTTCCAAGGCATCAATTTGTTCCGTTACCCGCATAGAGCCTATGCTCGAAGTCATGAATGAACCAACTTTTCCTGCCATAATTATCGACATGAAAGTTGGGGCAAATTCCAAAATTACAGACTGACGGGTTGCAAAACCTATCAAGCTATCTGGAATGACGGGATTGTCCATATTCAGAGCAGTTTGTATTGCCACAACACCCCCAACAAAGAAGGAAATGAAGGCAACTATGCCCAATGAACTGATAATAAGGTCGTTGATTTCCTTAAAGATGAGATGTTTTAAAACAGATGTTTTGGTAAAACTGCCAAACACCTTTTTAATCATCAAAAAATAGGAACCAATATCTTGTAAATACTTCATAAAACAGATAGCTTGGGCTAAAGTACTAAAATTAGATCACTGTATTTTATAAATCTGCGTTAAGAGTTCAGTATTCAGTGATCAGTAATCAGTAGTCAGTATTCAGTAAATTTTACGCATCCCACCTGTGTCGTCCTGAGCGAAGTTGAAGGGACGAATTGACTATTGGGTTAAAAGGCGCATCATTTTATGATAAATCTCGTTGCTTTCATAAATTCCGTTGAAAAGGGAAGCGCCGGGGCCTTCCGCAAAAACGGGAACCATGCTTCCCGAATGGCCGGTTGTGGAAAAAGAAGGTTTTATTTTGTTGTAATCCTTCCCGTCCGAAGCCAGTGTAAAACCTCCCGTTTCATGGTCTGCGGTAACAATCACGAGCGTTTCGCCGTTTTGTTTTGAAAAGTCCAGAGCCACACCCAAGGTTTTGTCAAAATCCAGCAATTCCTGAATTAGGTAATCGGCATCATTGTCATGGCCGCCCCAATCTATTTGGCTTCCTTCCACCATTAAGAAAAAACCTTTTTCGGTTTTGGAGAGTTTTTCCAAAGCTAATTTTGTTGCGTTCGGCAAAAAATCGCCACGGCCTTCGCTCATTTTGGGCATTCCGTTTTCGGCGAGTAAAATCAATTCATTTTTTTCACTGGGTGAAATTGGAAGTTGGTCGGTAATTACTTCATACCCATTGTTTCTCATTACGGTCAATAAATCTTTTCCGTCCTTTCTTTGGTTAAAGAATTTAAGTCCGCCTCCAGCAAAAAAGTTCACACCACTGTTTGGTGCAAATTCGGTAATATCCTCATAAAGCCTACGGGATTTTACGTGTGCATAAAAGCTTGCAGGCGTTGCATGTTGAATGGAAGATGTAGCAATAATGCCCGTAGCCAAACCACGTTTGGAAAGTTGCTCAACAATGGTTGGCAGCGGAATGGTGTCCATACTAACTGCAATGGCTCCATTATAGGTCTTTTCTCCAGTGGAAAAAACGGTCGCCCCCGCGGCGGAATCGGTAACCAAATCGCTGGCAGAAGAAGTTTTGCTCAAACCGATGGTATGGAAACGCTCAAAATTCGGTTTGCCATTTTTATAGTAAATGGCTGATGAAACCTGACTCAGGCCCATTCCATCGCCAATTAAAAGGATGATGTTTTTTGGTTTTTTTACTTCCGAAGAAAGGCTTGAAACTGTATTGTCCCTAACCTGAACGGAAACACAGGAAGTTGATATTATAGCAAAAGATAGAAGGATTGTGAAGAAGGAAAACTTTAATTTCATGGAAATATTTTTTTGTAAAAATAGAGAATATAAATGCTTCGGAATGTTAAGAATATATTGTTGGGTTTAAAAATTCAAAATGCAATTTTTTATAATATCCAATCTGTCATTCTGAGCGCAGTCGAAGAACCGAATCCGTACTGCTACCTATTTCCATGAATCAACTTCTGCAATTCAATAATATTCTTGCCGGTACGGGGCCCCAAATAAACCATGTCGTGTTCTTCTACGCGATACACTTTTCCTTCATTAAAAGCACGGGTACTGGAAATGCCGGGAAGTGTACCCACTTCCTCGGTTGAACCTAAACGGTCGTAACCAAAATCGGTCAGCAGGATTATATCAGGGTCGCTTTTGGCTACTACTTCTGGTGAAAATTGGGTCATGCCGCGTTCGCCCTCAACAGCCATTTCGCCTCCAGCCCAATCTATCAATTTTCCAGCAGTACTGTTTTTGGTCATTACCAAATAAATATTGTTTGCCTGCCCAAAATGGATGACC
>DAIMFZ010000180.1:0-4676 GCA_036724225.1 Aequorivita sp. | reverse complement strand
TAAATCGTATGACGAACAGCAAGCTTGTAACCTTCAACCTTGAGGATTTTTACCCCAAAGGTGAAAGAGTTACTTTTGATATTTCACAATGGCTCATAGAAGGAATAGTACTGCGCGAAAGCGATTTTCGTGAAAAAGCAAAGGAACACGATTGGACCCAATATCGAGATAAATACGTAGCGCTTTTTTGCAGTACCGATGCCATTGTTCCGGGTTGGGCGTATTTGTTGCTTTCGCTTCAATTGGCACCTTTTACAAAAAAAGTTACCGTTGGAAGCTTGGATGAACTCGAAAGTATTCTCTTTGCTGAATTGCTGCAAAATTTGGATATCTCTGAATATAAAGACAAACCCGTAATCATTAAAGGTTGTGCCCACAAATCCATTCCGCAAAATGCGTATGTACTTTTGGCCCAAAAACTTCAACCCATTGCGAAAAGTATTATGTACGGTGAGGCCTGTTCCTCTGTCCCTCTTTTCAAAAAAAATTAAAAATCAGTCTTTTTATTTAAATTTAAAAAAGTATTGTTTCTGGTTATGTTATTGGTGAATATTCAAAAGAGTATCTATTTTTGCACAAATAAAATATTATAGACAGATGAAAAAGCTTTTACTCCTCACAGTTCTTTTTTTCGCGTCAGTGGTCCTATTTGCCCAAGGAGAATCACCGAAAGATTCTGTTCCCAACGGTTGGACACGCGCTGGAAACATTTCATTGTTGTTTAATCAAGCTGCTTTCAATCACGAATGGACCGGCGGCGGAACCTCCAATTACTCTGGAAATCTTTCGCTTTTTTACGATTTTAATTATAAACACGACAAAATTTCGTGGAATAGCCGTTTAACTGGAGAATACGGTCTCACTAAAAACAAAGACGATAAATATTCGCGCAAGACTAACGACCGTTTGGAACTCAACTCCATCTTGGGCCAACAGATAAAGGAAAGCAATTGGTACTATTCATTGTTTTTTAACTTCAAAACCCAATTTGCCAAGGGGTATGAGTTCAACAAAGATATTAATTCAGAAGAAGAAAGCTACCGCACCGAAACCACGCATATTTTATCACCTGCCTATATACAGTTTAGTCCGGGTATGCTTTAAAAAAAAAGCGATAATTTGTATGTGAATGTTTCTCCTGCAACTGCTAAACTTATAGTAGTGGACAAAGATTTTACCGCGGTAAACGAAGCCATTCCTGGTGAATTGGAAGCTTATAACGAAAACAAGTACTTCGGGGTCGATGCCAATAAAACTAGCCGTTTTGAATTTGGAGCTTCGCTATCTGCCTATGCCAAGTTTGATATTATGGCGAATATTTCCGCAGAAAACATTTTAAATTTGTATTCCAATTATCTTGAGGACCCACAAAATGTGGATGTTGATTACACTTTTAACTTAGTGATGAAAGTGAACAACTACATAACTTCAAATGTAACATTCCAAGCTATTTATGATGACAATGCAGTACGGGGCTTCCAGATTCGTGAAGCATTGGGGATTGGAGTGAATTACGGATTCTAAATAGAAAATAAAAAAATTGTAGCTAATTTAAAGGCATTACAATGCCGAAAATAGGTGAGTAGCTAAAAAAATGAAAAGACCGTTTGCCCCACACAAACGGTCCTTTTGAATAATAAACGCTCCTCAACATGTATAATTACTGTTTTCCAATTATTAAATTTCGCAGTCCCAAAAGCTCAGCCTTCTGTTCTTGGAGCTGTTGCTTTAATGTTTCTATTTCTGTTTGTTGTTCTTGGATGGCTTTGATGGCAATGGTACCAAATCCTGAATAATCTAACATGTAGGGAGATTCTTCACCAATATCATTAGAGGGTTTTTTGACAAGCTGGGGAAATAGTTTTTCTACATCTTGCGCAATAAAACCAATGTATTTCTTTGAAGTTTGTTGGTCAATGAAATTATAATCAACTACTTCCAATGTTTTGACTTTTTCCAAAACAGGTTCAATTTGAGATATATTTGTTTTTAGATTTCTATCAGAAATAGGTGTGTATGTTCCGCTAACGTCATCAAATGAACCAACATTTGTTCCATTAAAATATAAACTCATGATATTACTGTTAGGAAGTATATAAAAATGCCACCTATCGGCATCATTGGCGTTTGAAATTGACAATCCATTCGTTATACCATTTGGATGATTTACCTGAAATGAAGTGGCTGGAGTTAATGTTCCAATTCCAACTCTATTTAAAGAGCCATTAACATAAAAGGTATTATTTGCTACCTGTAGATTACCCGTATTACCACTTTGTAAAGAAAGCGTTGTGTTTGTGTTGGTGATTATTTCGTTGTTGTCAATCCGCAGATTGCCACCTATTTCTATAACCCCAGAACCAGTAATTCCAGTTGCATTCGTAGTTGCTGGTAATACAAGTCTCCCGCTCCCTTGTATAGTTCCTAAAAAATATCCAGCATAACTTCCCACTTTTTGCACATCGGAATAAACACCGTAATGAACTCCTCCAGTAGCGGTGGGTATGGAATTGTAGGTGCCATATTTTGCGCCGGTACCTGTACCCGTCATCTGATTGAAATTACCGTAATGTGCTCCACTGCCCGGACTATCATTTGCCGTAAAAGTGCCATAGTGACTACCCGTTCCGGTAACTGAGCTCCTAATATCAGTATATGCCCCAGCCAAAATTCCATTGCCACCTACAAAATAGTTGTTGTATGCCGCTATTTGGTTTTGGGAACTGCTCCCCACATTCCCTCCGAATTCAGTCCAATATCCTGTTAAAATTCCTGTGCCTTCTGTAAAACTGGTAAATATGCCAGTGTGAAAACCGCTCCCAGTATCGGACATTGAAAATTTAGCCCCAATGTGGCTGCCATTTCCCGTGCCATTAAGCCTGGTGTTAAATCCAAAATGATTGGCATCGTTTGTATTTGAAATAAGTGTAGAAACCCCTTCTTGGTCGCCAGTTCCAGCTCCTGTAATTTCGCTACGGATGCCATAATGAATTCCCGATCCTGAGCCTGCCAATTGATTTAATACACCATAATGATTGCTGTTTCCACTATTGTCAATTATATTGTAAACTCCTGTTTGAAAACCTTGTCCCGTTCCCGAGAGTGTGTTGTATTCAGCAAAGTGATTGCCATCGCCATTATTTGAGATTGCAGTGCGAGTACCCACCTGGATCCCGGTTCCTGTTCCTATAAGATCATTTCGAATTGCAAAATGGGTGCCTGTTCCATTTCCTTGTAAAAAATTGTTTATTCCATAATGATTGCCGTCGCCATTTCCTCTTAAAACGTTTAACGCTCCAAAGTGATCGCCATTGCTTGAATTGTTAAGATTTGCGTAAAAGCCGCGTTGGGTTCCAACACCGTTTCCGTTTACAGAAGCAATAAATGCCCTTGTTTCGCCAGTACCCGAGCCATTCATAGAAACATAGGATCCTGTATGGGTGCCATTCCCTGCATTGTTCAAAACCGTATTTAAACCACGTTGTTCTCCATCACCCGTGTTTGTGATTTCTGTGGTTAAAGCATAAGTAGGATTATTTGTGGCTCCAGCTAAATTTATATATGCCACATTATTTGCTGTATTTTCAAAAATGTCCAGTTTATAATCTGCCGTGTTTTTTCCGATAGCTATATTTCCGAATTTGTATATCTCATCATTTATATTATTGGGTGCAGTAGCTGTGCCTTCTTCGTACCAATCATCGCCTCCGCCATTTTCGGAACCAACTGCAACCCAAGTTGCCAATACATCGTCCCAATAATAAAATCCTTTGCTAACACTGCTATCGCCTGTAGCAAAAACCATCATTCCATCTTGGGCAACAGTTGGAGTGGTCACTGGGAATTCATCAATTTTTGGAATTAAAATCCCATCGTTATTCGCTGGAGCAGTTTGGTTTGAAGAATGAATATCTAACTGGGCTTCGGGCGTAACTGTACCTATACCCACTTGTGCCTGCAACAAACCAACAAAAAAAATACATGGGATGAAGAACAGCTTTTTCATTTTTATCAAAATTATTTTTTTAAATTTTAATGCATTTTATAATTTCAAATACATTTTTCTTAAATTTATTTGGAATCAGGCATTGGCGAAGTATGGTCTGCCACAATTTTCCATTTTCCATCACGGTATATCCAAGTGGTGGTATATCTTCCCGTTTCTGAAAATGGTTTGCCTTTGTATGAGCCTGTTGATGAAAACCTTCCAGTTTCAACAGCTGTGTTTCTGTAGATACGGAAATTTTTATCGTCGGTACTTGCGTTTAGAAATACAAGATCTGTAGACATCATTTGTTCAATTTCGTCTTTCTTATTGGTTAATTTACCTTCTCTTCCAGTAGCTGAGTAATCATCCGCAAATAAACCTTCAAAAAATACCTTATCTTTTGTCAATAAACCTTTGTCATAGCTTTCACTTGCTGATTTCAATTCTATTTCAAGTTGACTTTTATTGTGCGGTTTGTCACTTACGTGTTCAGTAACCATCATCCATTTTCCATCCCTTTTTTCAAGAATAGATGTATAGCGTCCTTCATCATTGTGCATAACAGGATTTGGATCGTCCAAAGCTTGGGTGGTTTAAAGCCATTTCCCAGAAACAACTGCCGCGTCTCCAATAAAGCGAACTTGAATACTATCGCTCTTTAAGGAAACCAATTTATAGTGGGGTTTCT
>DAIMFZ010000179.1:0-4680 GCA_036724225.1 Aequorivita sp. | reverse complement strand
TCCAAATCTTAAATATTAATTTCAAAATAATATTAAAATGATATTAGTTTATACAGAATCAGAAGAAGGAAAAATCAAGAAAATAGCTTTGGAAGCTGTTTCGTATGCAAAAGGAATCGCAGACAAAATGGGAACTACCGTTACCGCGGTTAGCATCAATGCAAAGGACACTTCGGAATTGGGCAAATACGGAGCCTCAAAAATCTTGCAGGTTTCCAATGACAAATTGAACAATTTCAATGGCGAAGCCTATGCAGATGTAATTGGACAAGCAGCAAAAAATGAAGGCGCAAAAGTAATCGTGCTTTCGTCCAGTGCCAACAGCAAGTTTCTATCGCCAACCTTGGCCGTAAATATGGAAGCAGGTTTTGTTCCCAATGTAATTGGTCTTCCCGAAAGTACTTCGCCTTTTAAGGTGAAACACAGCGTTTTTACAAACAAAGCTTTTGCAACCACCGAAATCAAGACCGATATTAAGATTATCGGATTGGGAAAAAACTCTTATGGTTTAAAAGAAAATGAAACTTCCGCAGTAAGTGAAGCATTCTCGCCAAACCTTGACGCACACGATTTTGACATGGAAATCGTTTCCGTAGATAAAGCAACCGATAAAGTAACAATCGCAGATGCAGAAATAGTTGTTTCCGCTGGCCGAGGACTTAAAGGCCCCGAAAACTGGGGAATGATAGAAGACCTCGCAAAAGTTTTGGGCGCAGCCACCGCTTGTTCAAAACCCGTGAGCGATATGGGCTGGAGACCCCACAGCGAGCACGTGGGACAAACTGGAAAACCAGTTGCTTCCAACCTTTATATTGCCATTGGCATTTCAGGCGCAATACAACATTTGGCGGGAATCAATGCTTCAAAAGTAAAAGTGGTAATAAACAACGATCCCGAAGCACCTTTCTTTAAGGCTGCTGATTACGGTATCGTGGGTGATGCTTTTGAAATCGTGCCAAAACTCACTGAAAAATTAAAAGAATTTAAAGCACAGAACGCATAATTTTTTATTAATTTGTGCTTTGAAAAGGGCTGTTTAGATTAGGAAGCATCCAAATTTAAACAGCTTTTTTTTTATAGTTTATTATTCATTACTTTTATAATTCATAGTGTAAATAGAAAACCCCAATCCTAAAGGGAGCCAACTATTCTCCGCTTTAGGGGTTGGGGGCAAAGCCTAATACTGACCCCTGAATATTGATAATGAGTTTAGTAAAACTAACCATAAAAGGAATATCCTACAGCCAAACCCAAAATGGCGCGTATGCCCTTATATTAAATGAAGTGGACGGCGAACGAAAACTGCCCATAGTCATTGGCGCTTTTGAGGCCCAGTCCATTGCCATTGCGCTCGAAAAAGAGATAACACCTCCGCGCCCCTTGACGCACGATCTTTTTAAAAACTTTGCAGACCGTTTTGAAATTGTGGTGAAACAGGTAATAATCCACAAATTGGTTGATGGTGTTTTCTACTCCAGCATTATTTGCGAACGCGACAAAATTGAAGAAATAATCGATGCCCGGACCAGCGATGCCATTGCATTGGCACTTCGGTTTAAGGCTCCTATTTTTACCTATAAAAATATTCTGGACAAAGCTGGAATTTATCTGAAAACATCCACCTCCAAAAAAACCCTTTCCCAAAAAGAAGAAACAGTTATAGAAAATTTAATTTTAGGGGAAGACAAAGAATCCGTAAAACCCGCAAGGGAGGATTACAGCAAGTTTAGCCTTATTGAACTGAACAAAATGCTGGATGAAGCCGTGAAAAACGAAAATTATGAAAAGGCAGCAAGCGTGCGGGATGAAATTTCGAAAAGACAATGATTTCGGTTGTCTGTTTTCGGTTGTCTGTTTGTCGTTCTGAGCGCAGTTGAAGGGTTGGATTTTGAATTATTGTCACCCTAAGTAAGCCTGCTCTGAGCGCAGTTGAAGTGTCGAAGGGTAAGATTTATAATAAATTTATGCAGAAATTTATAATCATAGCCATTGCGCTGTTTTTCTTCGGAACTGGTTATTCACAAAGCATTGAAAAAAAATGGCAATTTTCAGAAGTGAAAGATGAAAATGGTCTTTCCATCCTAAACACAACTTCTGAAAAGGATTTTTTAAAACTCGAAGACGGTTCTTTCTATTTTCAACTGGCACCAAACGACAGCATAAAATCTACTGGCGACTATATTTTTTTTTTTTTTTTATTGGTTCTTTTCTTTAACAAGCCCAGCGACAGTATAAGACGGTTCCACATTGAGAAAGTTACAGATAGTACACTTGCGCTTTCCGAGAACAATTATATATACCTGCTGAAAACGCCCAAAAACGAAGTTTCACCAGTACGCGCCACTACGGCAAATTCAGCAGAAATTATCCCAAGCAAGGGGTTTTCATTTCAAAGTTTATGGCGTGGAATATTGGGGATGGTTTCGCTACTTATATTAGCATTTCTTTTAAGCACAAACAGAAAAGCCATCAATTGGAGAACAGTCGGTATTGGTCTTGCTTTCCAAATGTTGATCGCCATCGGGGTATTGAAAGTGGGTTTTATAAAAAATGCTTTTGAGGCCGTGGGCCAACTTTTCGTGAATGTTTTGGATTATACCCGCGCGGGAAGTGAATTTCTTTTTGGCGGAATGCTGGACATCAATTCCTTCGGCTTTATTTTCGCTTTTCAGGTTCTTCCAACCATTATCTTTTTCTCCGCACTTACCTCGGTTCTTTTTTACTTCGGAATTATTCAGATTGTTGTAAAAGGAATGGGGTGGTTGCTCACAAAATTGTTGCGTATTTCCGGTGCCGAGAGTTTAAGTGTGGCCGGAAACATCTTTTTGGGTCAGACCGAAGCACCACTTCTAATAAAAGCCTATTTGGAAAGAATGAACAAATCTGAAATGCTTTTGGTAATGATTGGTGGAATGGCAACCGTTGCCGGTGCGGTTCTTGCTGCGTATATAGGTTTTTTGGGCGGTGACGATCCAGCCATGAGATTGATGTTCGCCAAACACCTTCTGGCAGCTTCCGTTATGGCAGCTCCTGGGGCTGTTGTAATTTCAAAAATGTTATATCCTCAGACTAAACCTATAGATACAAACGTGCATGTTTCCGCTGATAAAATAGGCTCCAACTTTTTGGACGCCATTGCAAACGGAACCACTGAAGGTCTGCGACTTGCCGTGAACGTGGGCGCAATGCTTTTGGTTTTTATTGCCTTTATTGCATTGTTCAACGGAATTCTTGGCTGGGTTGGCGATGTTACAACTATTAACGATTGGGTTGCCGCAAATTCAGCATATAAAAGCCTTTCCTTGGAAGCAATTCTCGGTACTGTTTTCGCCCCCATAATGTGGCTCATCGGCGTTGCCAAAGAAGATATTTTCTTGATGGGCCAACTTTTGGGAATAAAACTTGTTGCCAGTGAATTTGTGGGCTACATTCAGTTGGCAGACCTTAAAAACGTATCAAACGAGCTTCACCTCAACTACGAAAAAAGCATTATTATGGCAACATATATGCTTTGTGGGTTTGCAAATTTCGCCTCTATCGGAATTCAGATTGGCGGGATTGGGTCTCTGGCTCCCGGCCAGCGAAAAACCCTTTCAAAATTTGGAATGAAAGCTCTGATTGGCGGGACCATTGCCTCGCTTGTTTCGGCAACTATTGCGGGAATGATCATCGGGTAGCTTTCAGCTTTGGTTAATAACTTTTGAAATAATATAGCATCTCCGTTCGTTCCCTTAAAGTGATTTCTCTATTTTAGAAAACTCAAAAAAGCGAAGGAAAATGAAGCAATACCACGACCTTTTAAAACATGTAATTGAAAACGGCGCCAAAAAGGAAGACCGCACAGGCACGGGCACCAAAAGTGTTTTTGGCTATCAAATGCGTTTTGACCTCAGCGAAGGTTTCCCAATGATTACCACCAAAAAACTTCATTTAAAATCAATCATATACGAGCTTCTTTGGTTTTTGAATGGCGACACAAACATTAAATACCTCCAGGAAAACGGCGTGCGCATTTGGAACGAATGGGCAGATGAAAATGGCAATCTCGGTCCCGTTTACGGTCATCAATGGCGAAATTGGAACAGTGAGGAAATAGATCAGATTTCTGAAATAATCCAAACACTTAAAACAAACCCAGACAGTCGTAGAATGCTCGTAAGTGCTTGGAATCCGAGTGTATTGCCAGATACTTCAAAATCGTTTTCTGAAAATGTTGCAAACGGAAAAGCAGCACTTCCGCCCTGCCATGCTTTTTTTCAGTTTTACGTTGCCGAAGGAAAATTATCTTGCCAACTCTATCAAAGAAGCGCTGATATTTTCTTGGGCGTTCCTTTTAATATTGCTTCATACGCATTATTGACTATGATGGTAGCCCAAGTTTGCGGCTACCAACCGGGCGATTTTGTTCATACCTTTGGCGACGCCCATATTTACAGCAACCATTTTGAACAAGTGGAGCTTCAACTCTCCCGCGAACCACGACCTTTGCCAAAAATGTTGCTCAATCCAGATGTAAAAGATATATTTGGCTTCACTTTTGATGACTTCACACTTGTGGACTACAATCCATATCCGCACATCAAAGGTGCTGTTGCCATTTAACCTAAAACAAATTCCCCCAATGAAAATCTTATTTATTGCAATTTGCATACTTTTTTCCTCGACCATTTTTGCACAACA
>DAIMFZ010000178.1:0-4681 GCA_036724225.1 Aequorivita sp. | reverse complement strand
TTTCGCTTCAGCAAAAGGTGAACAACATCGTGAAAGAGCATAACTATATGTTGGCGCAAAACCAAATCAACAATCTCGCAGTTTTGGTTTTGGACGTGAATACGCGGGAAGTTTTGGCGTATGTGGGCAATTCCCCGACCACTCGCGAACACAATAATTTTGTTGATGTTATTGAAAAACCGCGAAGCACGGGCAGTATTTTAAAGCCATTTCTTTTTGCTTCAATGCTTGATGCGGGCGAGATTCTTCCAAATACTTTGGTTGCCGATATTCCAACTTCGGTGAATGGTTACACGCCAGAAAATTTCGACAAAAAATTTAACGGCGCAGTTCCTGCGAGCGTCGCTCTTTCGCGCTCGCTGAATATTCCCGCGGTTCGGATGTTGCGTGATTTTGGGTTTCAACGTTTCTACAATATTCTTAGAAAAACGAATCAAAAGGCAATTGATAAGCCAGCAGATTATTATGGACTTTCATTAATTTTAGGCGGTGCGGAAAGCAGTTTGTGGGATATTACGAAGGCGTATGCAGGAATGGCTTCAACTTTAAATTACTTCAATACTACTTCAAGCGAATACCGAAAAAATGAATTTGTGGAGCCTTTTTATGTGAAAGATCACGATGAAATTGACTTCGGAGAGATTCAGCAAAAACCGTCAGTGTGGAATGCGGGAGCCATTTACGAAGCGTTTGAAGCAATGGAAAAAGTGAACCGACCAAGTGGGGAGGAGAACTGGGAGTTTTTCACAAGTAGTCAACCGCTGGCTTGGAAAACGGGAACGAGTTACGGTTTTAAGGATGCGTGGGCAGTTGGCGTTACCACAAAATATGCAATTGGTATTTGGGTGGGAAATGCCGATGGCGAAGGTCGTCCGGGATTAACGGGAATTCAGGCCGCGGCGCCAGTTTTGTTTGATGTTTTAAATGTTTTGCCGCAAAGTGGTTGGTTTAAAATTCCCTACGACGAATTGGTAGAAGCAGAAATCTGTACTAAAAGCGGCCATCTCGCCGGACTTTTTTGTGATGAAATAAAGAAAGAATGGATTCCAAAAAATGGTGCGAGAACAGAGGCTTGTCCCTACCATCAAACTGTATTTTTGAATGCTTCGGGAAATTATCGGGTGAATTCATCGTGTTATCCACTTTCAGAAATGGTTCAAAAGAATTGGTTTGCACTGCCGCCGGTTATGGAATATTATTATGCCTCGCTTCACCCAGAATATCATCCGTTGCCGCCTTTTGCGCCCAATTGTTTGCAGGAAGGCGAAAAGTTGATGGCGTTTATTTATCCGAAGAAAAATGAAACGGTTTTACTTCCGAAGAACTTTGATGAAAACGTAAACGAAGTTATTTTTAAACTTGCCCATCGTTCACCGGAAACTACCATGTATTGGTATTTGGATTCAGAATATTTAGGTAAAACCGAAACCTTTCACGAGTTGGCGGTTTCACCTAAACCAGGAAGCTATATTTTAACGGTTGTAGACAGTGAAGGCAATGAATTAAAAGAGAAAATTGAGATTAAAACACTTCAGTAATTATGTAATAAAAAAAGAGGCTACCTTTTATAGATAGCCTCTTTAATAATTCTTTATCGGAATAAATTATTGTTTTACAAAACGAACAACGTTTGTTTTGTTTTCAGAAGTAAGTTTTACAAGATAAGTACCGGAAGCCAGCGCAGAAACATTGATGTTTCCAGTTTTCTGTATTTCCGTAGCCACTACTTGTTTGCCCAAAATATCAAAAATAGTAACTTGATAGTTTGAAGAAGCATCGCTTAATTCAATAGTAATTTGCTCTATAGCTGGGTTTGGGTATAAGCGGAATTCCACATTTTGAAAATCTTCGGTTCCTACCGTACCATCATTTAGAAAACGGGCAATCTCAAACTCAGAACCACCACCACCATATGAATAACCTGCCAAGATAATTTTATTGTCGGCCTGAAGTGCAATTGCATGGCCATAATCTTCGCGACCTTCAAAGTCAAAGCTCACCATTCCATCACCATCAAATGTTGAATCAAGGTTCCCAGTTGTATCAAATCTTACCATGGCCATATTAATTTCGCCTTGTAGTATAGTATAACCAGCCAAGATAGGCTTGTCGTCTGCCTGCAAAACGATGCCATTGCTATAATTTGCGCCATCAACTAGTCTTGCCGTAGCAACTCCATTATTTCCGTAAGAAGTATCTAAGCTACCATCCGTATTTAGTCTTGCAACAAATAAATCATGTTTTTGTTGAACATTGGAAATCCATTTATGACCACCGATTAAAATTTTCCCATCACTCTGAATGGCTACTCCTTCTCCAAAATCGTTCCATTCGCCTACATTAAAAATCACTTTGCCATTTGTTCCAAAAGAATTGTCAACTGAACCATCCGCATTGAGTCTTGCTGCGGCAATTTGAAAACGATTATCGCCATTCAATGCGAATCCGGCGATTACAATTTTCCCATCATCCTGAATGTTCACATCGTCAGCAAAACTTGAAGCGTTATCATAAGTAAGAACAACCCATCCGTTCACACCAAAAGTTGTGTCTAAGCTACCATCTGTATTGAATTTTGCTACTGTGAAATTATCATCTTTATAACCAACCATCAATACTGTCCCATCATCCAACAAGGCAATGGATTCTGAGGCTTCGGTTTCTGTTGTTTCAAGGCGTGAAATACCGTTTGTACCAAAAGTATCGTCAAAGCTGCCATCTTCATTAAGGCGTATGAGGGCGAAATCACCTGAAACGTTATCCCAAGTCCGTCCTCCTAAAAGGATCTTTCCATCCGGTTGTTGTGCCATATCCATCACAAAAGATTTGGAAGGGCCTACGGGAAAACGCAAAGTGCCGCCATTGCCGAAGGAAATATCCAAGGATCCATCTTCATTATATCTCGCTACAGCCATTTGATAGGTAGATGGAGTACCGGCGCTCCCCGCTACTAAAATTTTTCCATCGGCTTGAACGACGGTGGTTTCTGCCATGTTGTAATTTGAATGAACGGCAGTGGTAACAACGCCATCTGTTCCAAAGGAAGTGTCCAAAACGCCCGACTGGGCATAAGTAAGGGATGTTGCTACTAAAAGCAATACTAAAGTAAAAAGTTTGTTCATAATATTAGGTTTTAAAAATTTTGGCCGAAGGTATCATATTTAAATAGCTATACTATATGATATATATCAATATAACTTGAAACCCAATGGGGATATGGATTTGTTAAATCCTTAAAAGATAAAATATTATAATAATGGAAGTACGCTTTCGGAATAATATTCCCAATAAATTGGTTCTTTCCCCATATTGAAATTACTCTGTTGCGAAAGTCAGAAATACGTTAAAAATAGCGTGGGAATTTATTTAACATAAATTTAATATTCCATTAGTTCGGTATTTTCCGAACCAATCGTACTTTTGCCGTTTAAATATTTGAATTACTTAATTCGAGACTGTGAACAGAAAAGAAAAATTAGTGGAAAGATTAGGGGTGCACCTTGAAACTAAGGAGCAAATAGCTCCTTTAGCCGCACGTATACTCGCAAAACTTATTTTGATTGGAAAAAAGGGAATCACTTTTGAAGATTTAGTATGCGATTTATGTGCCAGCAAAAGCACAATTTCTTCACATTTAACCAATTTACAGGCAACACAACGCATTACTTACTTTACGAAATCTAGCGACAGAAAAAAGTATTTTATTCTTTCTCCAGACGCCATGATAAAGTCTATGACAGAAATGTTGAAGACTTGGGAAGCCGAGACCATACTTCACCGTGAGGTTATGGAATATAAAGAAGAAATAAATCAATCATTAGCAGAAAATTCTGATGAAAAATTTGAACTGGATTTCCATAAGGATTATATCAGCTTTCTTGAACAAGCAAGTGCTTCCGTTCAAAAATTACGAGAAAAATTATCCGAAAAAGTATAAAAATCAACTTATTAAAATCAACTTATTAAAATCAACTTATTAAAATCAACTTATTAAAATCAACAATGAAAAGTAAAAATCTATACTACGTACTTCCCCTTATTTTTGGGTTTTCGTTATTATTAGCTTCCTGTGGAGATGATAAAAATGCCCAACAAGCACAATTTGCGCAACAAGCTCCAACCTTGCCCGTGGTAAGTGTTCCCACAAAAACCGTGACGGCATTTGCATCATATCCTGCAAGTATTGAGGGAATTGTAAATAGTGAAGTTCGCGCAAAAATTTCGGCATATATAACCGATGTTTTGGTAGATGAAGGCCAAAAAGTGAAAAAAGGTCAAACGCTTTTCAAACTTGAAACCCAAATCTTAAATCAGGATGCTGCTGCAGCTCGTGCCAATGTTAATGCTGCCCAAGTTGAGGTTGATAAACTGAAACCCTTGGTGGAAAAAAACATCATCAGCAATGTGCAACTGGAAACTGCGAAAGCAAAACTTCAGCAGGCCAAAAGCAGTTACAACGGTATTGCCGCAAACATAGATTTTGGAAACATAAAAAGCCCAGTTGATGGTTTTGTGGGGTCTATAAATCTTCGAAAAGGAGCTTTGGTGAGCCCTTCATCACAAATACCTATGACAACGGTTGCAGATATTAGTAAGGTGTATGCCTATTTTTCTATGAATGAAAAGGAATATCTAGACTTTATGCAAAATGCGGAAGGGAAAGATGTTGAAGAAAAAATAA
>DAIMFZ010000177.1:1399-4687 GCA_036724225.1 Aequorivita sp. | reverse complement strand
GAAAAACCGCTAATATTCCAGGTTTTAGAAAAGGCCATATCCCAATGGGAATGGTAAAAAAACAATACGGGAAGGCTATTTTAGTGGAAGAAGTGAACAAACTGTTACAAGAGGCGCTTCACAAATTTCTTAATGAAGAAAAATTAGAAGTTCTTGGAAATCCACTTCCAAAGAACGAATCTGAAATAAACTGGGATGCAGATGATTATTCCTTTGAATTTGAATTGGGCCTCGCGCCAAAATTCGATGTTGATTTAAAAGGAAAGGAAGTGATTCATTATAAAATCGTTGCAGACGAGGAGATGCTGAATAACCAAGTGAAAACCATCCGCAAACAATACGGAAAATTGATTTCGAAAAAAGAAGTTGAAAAGGGCGATGAAATCACGGGAACTTTTACTTTTTCAGAAAAAGAAATAGAAAAGAAAACCACACTTTCCACAGACGAAATTGCTGGCAAAAAGCAACTTGAAAGCTTAATCGGCGCTAAAGTTGGCGATACGGTTAGTTTGAAAACAAAAGGAATGTTTGCCGATGACCACGACAACCAGAAATATTTGGGTGTTTCGCACGACGATGCCCACGGTTTGGATATTGAAGTTTCCTTTAAAATTGAAGAAGTGAACAAACGCGAAATGGCGGAATTGAACCAAGAGCTTTTCGACAAGCTATTTGGTGAAGCTAAAGTTACTTCCGAAGTAGAATTAAAGGCAAAAATTAAGGAAGATGCTGAAGGACAATTTGCGCAACAAAGCGACCAAAAATTGCTGAATGATGTTGTTGATTCTTTAATTGAAAACACAAAATTCGATCTTCCGAAGGAATTTTTACAACGTTGGATTGCAATGACCGGTGAAAAAAGACTTTCCGAAGAAGATGCGAAAGCAGAATTTGAAAGAAGTGAGAAAGGACTTCGCTATCAGTTGATTGAAGGCAAACTTCGCGCGGAAAATAAACTACAAGTTACTTTTGACGAGTTGAAAGACTATTCAAAAAACATGATAAAAGCACAAATGGCGCAGTTTGGCCAAATGGATCCTTCGGAAGAGGAACTGGAATCAATCGCTGCGCGAATTCTTTCAAATAAAGAAGAAGTGGAGCGTTTGAGCGAACAATTGAACAGCAGTAAATTGCTCAATTTCTTTAAGGAAAACGCAAAACTGAAGACTAAGGAGCTTACTTACGATAAATTCATTAAGGAAGCCTACGCTTAATTCAGAGAAGAAATAGTTATCTTTAGGCGTTGAATAATTTAATTTGACGCCTTTTTAATTCGGCCGAATGGCGGAGCTGCATGAAAATTTTTGAAATGAATCTTCGAACCTATTAAAAAAGAAAATTAAACATATTTATGAACTACAGTAACGAATTTAGAAACTTTGCTATAAAAGATCAAGGCATCAGCAATATGTATTATGACAAAATCATAAGCAGTATGTACCCTGAAAACTTGACACCAAATATTATTGAAGAACGCCAAATGAATGCTGTGTCAATGGACGTTTTTTCACGTTTGATGATGGATCGGATTATTTTCCTTGGAACCGGAATCAACGATCAAGTTGCGAACATTGTGCAGGCACAATTGCTGTTTTTGGCAAGTACCGATGCCGCTCGCGATATACAAATTTATATTAATTCACCAGGTGGAAGTGTTTACGCAGGTCTGGGAATTTATGACACCATGCAGTTCATCAAACCAGACGTTGCTACCATTTGTACAGGAATGGCTGCTTCAATGGCGGCTGTACTTTTGTGCGCTGGTGAAAAAGGAAAGAGAAGCGGTTTAACCCATTCCCGTGTGATGATTCACCAACCGTTAGGTGGCGCACAAGGACAAGCGAGCGATATTGAAATTACTGCCCGTGAAATAATTACTTTAAAAGAAGAACTTTATAAAATAATTGCGAAACATTCCGGACAAACCTATGAAAAGGTTTATGAGGATAGTGACCGTGATTATTGGATGAAAGCAGATAGAGCTGTGGAATACGGAATGATTGATGAAATATTGACCCGAGGCTAAACCATTTTTTTGAAAAAGAACACTATGTCCAAAGAAGATTTAAAATGCTCCTTTTGCGACCGAAAAAAGTCGGAGACCAACTTGCTTATTGCAGGATTGGACGCCCATATTTGCGACCGCTGTATTGAACAGGCACACGGAATTGTGGTAGAGGAAGCTTTGCATTCTGGCAATACCGAATTGTCCAAAGATTTAATGCTGAAAAAGCCAAAAGTCATAAAGGCATTTCTCGATGAATATGTAATTGGGCAAGAATTTACCAAAAAAGTTATGTCCGTTGCGGTTTACAATCACTACAAACGTTTGTTGCAACCGAAAACCGATGACGATATTGAAATACAAAAGAGCAACATCATCATTGTTGGGCAAACGGGGACCGGAAAAACCTTGATTGCAAAAACCATTGCGAGAATGTTGAACGTTCCGTTGGCAATAGTTGATGCTACAGTTTTAACCGAAGCAGGATATGTGGGCGAAGACGTTGAAAGTATTTTGACACGTCTGTTACAAGCCGCCGATTACAACCTCGAAAAAGCCGAAAACGGAATTGTTTTTATTGACGAGATTGATAAAATTGCACGAAAAAGCGACAATCCTTCCATAACACGCGACGTTAGTGGAGAAGGTGTTCAGCAAGCATTGTTGAAACTTTTGGAAGGAACCACTGTAAACGTTCCGCCAAAAGGAGGTAGAAAACACCCCGACCAAAAATTCATAGAAGTAAATACAGAAAACATTCTTTTTATTGCAGGTGGTGCGTTTGATGGCATTGAGCGTCATATTTCAAAAAGATTGAATATGCAATCCGTTGGCTTTACTGCTTCCTTGAATGAAAATCTAATGGAAAAAGACAATATGCTTCGTAACATAATTCCGAAAGATTTAAAGGATTTCGGTTTGATTCCCGAAATAATTGGACGTCTTCCGGTTTTGACTTTTATGAATCCTTTGGACAAAGAAACCCTTCGAGCAATTCTTACCCAACCCAAAAACGCCATAATAAAACAGTACAAAAAACTTTTTGAAATGGACGGGATAGATTTTGTAATTACAGAAGAAGCCCTAGATTTTATTGTGGAACAAGCCATTGATTACAAACTTGGTGCCCGTGGTCTGCGTTCACTTTGTGAGGCCGTTCTCACAGATGCAATGTATGATTTGCCGAGTACAGATGAAAAATCGCTTCACGTAACCAAAGAATACGTAGAAGAAAAACTAAACAAATCAACTATAAAAAAATTGAAGGCGGTTTCATAAAAGCA
>DAIMFZ010000177.1:0-1299 GCA_036724225.1 Aequorivita sp. | reverse complement strand
TTTAAAAGTAAAAGTTCCTCTAAATAATCGCGAGTGTTGGAGAGTCGCGGAACTTTATGTTGCCCGCCAAGTTTGTTCTTTTCCTTCAGCCAATCATAAAAAAGCCGTTCCCTGGCGTGATGGATTTTGGGTGCGTTAAGTGTAATATTGTTAAATCGTTTCGCTTCATAATCACTGTTCACTTCCTGCAAAGCGGAGTCCAAGATTTTTGTGAAGGAGTTTAAATCCTTTGGTGCTGATTTGAATTCAATAATCCACTCGTGTGCGCCTTTTTCCTTTCCGTTCATAAAAATGGGAGCAGCTGTATAATCCACAATTTCTGTATTGGTAAGTTGTGAGGCCTTTCGCAGTGCAGTTTCGGCATTTTCAATTATCAATTCCTCCCCAAAAACATTGATGTGGTGTTTTGTGCGCCCAGTAACTTTTATACGGTACGGATCTGTTGATGTAAAACGAACCGTATCGCCAATTTTATAGCGCCAAAGCCCAGCATTGGTGGTAATGATTACTGCATAATTTTTTCCTTGCTCGACTTCGCTCAGCGGAATCACTTTTTCTTCGGGAGTTTCGTAGCAATCCATCTGGATAAATTCATAAAAAATTCCGTAGTCAAGCATCAGCAGCAATTCTTTGTTTTCATTCTGGTCCTGAATGGCGAAGAACCCTTCCGAAGCATTGTAAATTTCGTAATAACGGAAATCCGTTTTTGGCAATAACTTATTGTATTGGTCAATATATGGATCAAAGTTTACGCCTCCGTGAAAATACACTTCCAGGTTTGGCCACACTTCAAAAAGGTTTCCTTTTCCCGTCGTTTCCATAACTTGGTTCAGTAAGACCAGCATCCAGGAAGGTACGCCGGCTAAACTAGTTACATTTTCCTTGATGGTTTCATTTACAATTGCTTGCATTTTGTTTTCCCAATCGCCCATCAGTGAAACTTCGTTGCTGGGCGTACTGCTGAACTCTGCCCAAAAAGGCATATTGTCTATCAAAATTGCCGAAAGATCGCCGAAGACCGTTCCGTTTTCCTCATAAAGTTGTTTGCTGCCGCCAAGCCGTAAACTTTTCCCCAGGAACAGTTGCGCATCTGGATTATTGTTGAGGTACATACACAGCAAATCCTTGCTGGCTGCGAAATGACAATCTTCCAACGAATCAATTGTGACGGGTATAAATTTACTTTTTGCATTGGTGGTGCCACTTGATTTCGCGAACCACTTTATGGGCGTAGGCCAAAAAATATTTGCTTCGCCACGGCGTGCCCGTTCAATCCTCGCTTCATTTTCTTCGTAACTA
>DAIMFZ010000176.1:0-4697 GCA_036724225.1 Aequorivita sp. | reverse complement strand
AGAAGCACTGCCTAAAATCTACCGAAAAGCTTCTCAAAAAGACATTGATATTTGGCAAGGTGTTCGCGATAAAGAGGCCGATGTTCAGAAGCGTTCCCGCGAAATAGCCATTCGCCACGGACTACAAATGAAAATTAGCGATGTGGAATTTCAGGGCGATGCTTCCAAAGTTATATTTTATTACACCGCCGAAGAAAGGGTTGATTTTAGGGAATTGATAAAGGAATTCGCACGTACTTTTAGCACACGTATAGAAATGAAACAAGTTGGTTTCCGTCAGGAAGCTGCTCGTTTGGGAGGAATCGGGAGTTGTGGCCGTGAACTTTGCTGTTCAACTTGGTTGACGGATTTCCGTTCTGTGAACACTTCCGCGGCGCGCTATCAGCAACTTTCTTTAAACCCTCAAAAGCTCGCTGGACAATGCGGAAAATTGAAATGTTGCCTGAATTATGAATTGGATACTTATTTAGAAGCTTTGGAATCTTTCCCCAGTACAGACACAAAACTTCAAACTGAAAAGGGATATGCTACCTGCCAAAAGATCGATATTTTCAAGGGTTTGCTTTGGTATGCCTATGAAAAGGAATTTATGAATTGGCACGAACTGACCGCTGAAAAAGCCAATGAAATAATAGAACTCAACAAAAAAGGCAAAAAACCGATAGCGCTTGAAGAATATATTATTGAGGTGTCAAAACCAGAAAAAGAACCCTATACAAACGTTGTTGGACAAGACAGTTTAACACGTTTTGACAGGCCCAAACAAAGCACAAAAAAACGCCGGAACAAAAACCGGAAAAAAACGAGCGAAGTTAAAACTGAGGTAAGTAGAAATCCACAGCAAAAAAAACCTGCCTCGCCTGCAGGCAGGTCTGGGAACAGACCGGCGAAAAATACCGGAAACCCAAACAGGAAATCCAAGCCACCAAAAAATGAATAAGATATTGGCTCTTTTTTTATTCGCGGCTTTGCTCGTTTCCTGCCATTCCAAAACGGTTTTCAGTGAAACGAGGGCAATGGATGGCTATTGGGGTGCAGAAGAAGTAGTGGACTTTAAACTCCCACAATTGGATTCACTTAAAAAATACAATCTGTTTATAAACATCAGAAACACAAACGAGTTTAAATTCAACAATCTATTTTTGATAGTTTCGATGAATTTTCCCCACGGCAAAACCGTTACCGATACTCTGGAATACCGAATGGCAAACCCGGACGGCTCATGGATAGGCCAGGGAATTGGCGATGTGAAGGAAAACAAACTGTGGTACAAAGAGCACGTACAGTTTTTTGAAAAAGGAAATTACACTGTGGACATAGCCCAAGCCATGCGCAATAACGGTGCCGTGGAGGGCGTTACAAAACTCGAAGGCATTACCGATGTTGGTTTCAGCGTTGAAGAAGCTACCAAACAGTAAAAAAATATGGCAACAACAAAAGCATCCCCAAAAAGCAAAAACCAGAATGATCTAAGTCATCATATCAAAACCTTTTGGAAAATTTTTGCAGGTTTTATATTGGTTGTAATTTTGTTTTTTATATTGGCCTCCTGGGGTGTTTTCGGAAGTCTTCCCGATGAAACCAGCCTTGAAAATCCCGAAAAAAACCTCGCCACCGAAATCATTTCTTCCGACGGAAAAACCCTTGGAAAATTTTACAAAGAAAACAGGACTCCCGTTCCTTTCGATTCATTGCCAGACCCTTTGGTAAACGCTTTAATTGCAACCGAAGATGCCCGTTTCTACAAACATTCTGGTATAGACGGTAGAGGAACACTGCGTGCAATTGCCTTTTTGGGCACGCGTGGCGGTGCAAGCACCATCACCCAGCAGTTGGCAAAATTGTTTTTTACAGACCAAACAGCATCAAACAAATTAGAACGGGGACTTCAAAAAATAAAGGAGTGGATTATTGCCATACGTTTGGAAAGACGCTACACAAAAGAGGAAATTATCACCATGTATTTTAATGAATACGATTTTCTTAACCAAGCAGTAGGTATTGAAAGCGCCGCAAATATTTATTTTGACAAATCTCCTGCACAATTGTCTACGGCAGAAGCTGCAATGCTAGTTGGAATGTTCAAAAACTCCTCTCTTTTTAATCCCAACCGAAGGCCAGAACTGGTCCGCAATAGAAGAAACGTGGTTTTGTCACAAATGGAGAAGTATGATTTCATTTATGAAAAAGTAATGGATTCATTGCAGGCACTTCCCTTGAACTTAAAATTTACACCGCAGGGCCACGATGAGGGAAGCGCAACCTATTTCCGTGAATACGCCCGTACTTTTATGGAAGATTGGATAAAGGAGCACCCAAAACCGGACGGCAGTAAATACAATATCTACCAGGACGGATTGAAAGTATATGTAACCATTGATAGCAAAATGCAGGAATATGCCGAAGCAGCCGTTAAAAAACATATGGCCCATCTTCAAGTAGCTTTTGACGAACAAAACAAAAAAAACAAAACTGCCCCTTTTCGCGATATTACGGTAGAAGAAACCCAAGGCATCCTAAATTCAGCAATGCGAAAAAGCGACCGTTGGAGACAAATGAAAAGGGCGGGGATAGACGAAGATGAAATAATAAAAAGTTTCAAAAAGAAAGTGCCCATGCGCGTTTTTTCTTGGAAAGGTGATATCGATACTATAATGACACCTATGGATTCCATCCGTTATCATAAATCTTTTCTACAAGCCGCAATGATGTCCATGACACCACAAACTGGCGAAGTAAAAGCCTGGGTGGGCGGAATAGACTATAAGCACTATAAATATGATATGGTAAAAAAAGGAAGACGCCAAATTGGCTCCACTTTTAAACCTTTTGTTTACGCAACAGCCATAGATCAAATGCATATGTCTCCCTGCGATACTTTGCCAAACACTATTTATACAATTCCCGCTGGCAAATACGGGCTTCAACAGCCTTGGACTCCAAAAAATGCCGGTGGTGGCTATGGAGGAATGGTTACCTTAAAATATGCGCTTGCCAATTCCATAAATACTATTACCGCAAGGTTGATAGATCGCGTGGGCCCAGAACCCGTGATAGATTTGGTAAAGAAAATGGGTGTTAATACTGATAACATGCCCGCTGTGCCTTCCATTGCACTCGGAACACCAGACGTTTCAGTTTATGAAATGGTTGGTGCATATAGCACTTTCGCAAATGAAGGGGTCTATGTTGAACCAATTTTAATTCAACGAATTGAAGATAAAAACGGAACTGTACTTTATCAAAACGTTCCCAAAACAAAAGACGTTATCAGCAATGAAACCGCCTATGTAACGGTAAGTTTAATGGAAGGTGTTACCCAATCCGGATCTGGTAGCCGTCTGCGTGGTACAGGTCGGGAAGGGTCGGCTGTTTATAAAAATGCTGTAACTGGATATCCATATAATTTCACAAACCCAATTGCGGGAAAAACCGGAACAACCCAAAACAATAGTGATGGTTGGTTTATGGGAATGGTCCCCAATTTGGTCACTGGCGTTTGGGTTGGCGGTGACGACCGCGCAACGCACTTCGGCTCAACTGCTTATGGACAAGGTGCAACAATGGCGCTACCCATTTGGGGAATGTATATGAAAAGCTGCTATGCCGATAAAGATTTAGACGTTTCAACCGGAAACTTTAAGCGTCCAGCAAATCTTTCCATTGAAACCGACTGTTCCAAATGGCGCTTAGGAAACCCAGACGTTGAAGAAATTCCAGACGAGTTTGATTTTTAGTCTCAACACTAGCTCCTCCCCAAGGGAAGGGAACAAACCTCATAGTTCTTTACGACTTATGAGGTTTTTTTATAAAATGAATTTTTGTAATTTTAAGAAAAATTAAAAAATGATAAAAAAAACAGTTGCAAACGTTCGCGAAGCCTGTGAGGGTATTGCAGACGGAATGACCTTTATGCTCGGAGGCTTTGGTCTTTGTGGCATTCCAGAAAATATTATTTCAGAATTGGTTCGGAAAAATATCCAAAACGTTACCTGTATCTCAAACAATGCGGGTGTCGATGATTTTGGGCTTGGCTTGTTGTTAGAAAAGCATCAAATAAAGAAAATGATTTCCTCCTATGTAGGCGAAAATGCCGAGTTTGAGAGGCAAATGCTCAGCGGCGAAATGGAAGTTGAATTGGTTCCACAAGGAACATTGGCACAACGTTGTGAATCCGCCCGTAGCGGAATTCCAGCCTTTTTCACCCCAGCTGGTTACGGAACCGAAGTTGCAAAAGGAAAAGAAACCCGAGAATTCAACGGAAAAATGTACGTAATGGAAAAAGCCTTTGAAGCAGATTTCTCTTTCGTAAAAGCATGGAAAGGCGACGAAGCCGGAAACCTCATCTTTAAGGGAACGGCACGAAATTTTAACCCAGCAATGTGCGGTGCCGGAAAAATTACCGTCGCGGAAGTTGAAGAACTTGTCCCCGTTGGGGAGTTGGATCCGAACCAAATTCATATTCCGGGAATATTTATCCAAAGGATTTTTCAAGGAGAAAAATATGAAAAGCGAATTGAGCAGTTAACTGTTCGGAAGAAATAATAGCTCTGTGCCCTCTGTGCCTTTGTGGTTACTTTTTTACCACAGAGGGCACAGAGAGCACAGAGAAAAAACAAAACATTTTCAAATTTTCAAATTAAATTATGGCACTTTCAAAAGAACAAATAGCACAACGCATTGCAAAAGAAGTAAAA
>DAIMFZ010000175.1:0-4743 GCA_036724225.1 Aequorivita sp. | reverse complement strand
TGATTGTGGATCAAGCCCGCATCGAGTCCAGCCACAAAGGCACCCCAAATAATTTGGATTAGCAGGATTGCCATCCCAATCCTAATAATATTTCGAATGTGTTTATCAACTTCTTTTTTGATGGGATACCACAGATCCAACGCCACCCAAAAGGTGTAGGCAAAGGTTATAAAAGCGGTAGTCAAATGCATTGCAAGCCGATAATGGCTCACATCCGGACGGTCCACCAAACCGCTTTTCACCATATACCAACCTAAAAATCCTTGAAATGCACCCAAGCACATTAAAACTATCGCTTTTTTTACAGTAGGTTTTGTGAGTTGTTTTTTCAGAAGAAAATAGAAGAAAGGAATGATGAAAACCACACCTAAAAGTCTGCCGAGAAAGCGGTGGAGCCATTCCCAGAAATAAATATCCTTAAAATCCTGTAAACTGAAGTGATTGTTCAGTTTTTGGTATTCGGGGAACTGTTTGTAATGGTCAAATTCCGCGATCCATTGCGCTTCGTTTAAAGGCGGCAAGGTGCCCGAGATAAGTTTATAGCTGGAAATTGAAAGCCCAGAATGGGTTAAGCGCGTAATGCCTCCAATTACTACCATCACAAAAATCAGGAAACATCCTGCGAGGAGCCAATAGATTACTTTTTTGTTGTCTTTTATTGCCACGAATTCACGAATTATTTGTTTATATAGATACTGTTTTAACCACAAAGTTCACTGAGAAGGGCAAAGATCACAAAGATTTTAAATATACGCTTTGTGGCCTTTGTGTAAAACTTTGTGTCCATTGTGGTTGAATGTTTTTTATTCCTGGTGAGTTTTTTTGACCACGAATTCACGAATTATTATTTATTTTTTTTTTGCTCGAGAAAAATTGCGAGCCTACCTGAAAACTACTACCGTCACTTCTCTTTATCTTTTCTCTTTTCTCTTTATTCTTTATTCTTTATTCTTTTCTCTGTTTTCTATTCGTCCATTTTTCCCCCTTTGGGGGTCAGGGGGACTAACCCTAATTCACTCCCTTTTCTCAACATAAACTCCTTTGCAGCTTCGTATTCATTGGGGATTTCACCTTCCAGGATTGCTTCCTTTATGGCGTCTTTTATAATTCCTATCTCCCGCGATGGTTTCAAGTTGAACGTTTCCATAATTTCTTCGCCTGTAACGGGCGGTTGAAAGTTCCGAACTTGATCGCGTTCTTCCACTTCCACGATTTTTTCGCGTACCAATTGGAAATTGGCATGGTAGTTTTTAAACTTTTTAGGATTCTTTGTAGTGATGTCAGCTTCGCAAAGCGTCATTAGATCCTCCACGTTTTCGCCGGCGTCAAAAATCAGACGGCGTACGGCACTGTCAGTCACATCGTTTGCCAAAGCAATGGGGCGGGAGCTCATCAAAACCATCTTTTGGACGAACTTCATCTTTTCGTTCAACGGAAGTTTTAAGCGTTTGAAAAGTTTATAGACCATTTTCGCCCCGACAAATTCGTGGGTGTGAAAGGTCCAGCCCAGTTTTTTATCAAATTTTTTTGTGGGCGCTTTCCCAATGTCATGAAGTAAGGCAGCCCAACGCAACCAAAGGTCGTCTGTGGTTCGTGAAATATTATCGACCACTTCAAGGGTGTGCCAAAAATTGTCTTTATGGGTTTGGCCTTCCTTTTCGTCTATGCCCTCCAGCGCTACCAATTCCGGCAGAAGATAAGGAAGCAGCCCCGTTTTATGCAAAAGTGAGAACCCTTTAGAAGGCACTTCCGATAGCAAAATTTTGTTCAGCTCGTCCACAACCCTCTCCTTGGAAATGATTTTAATGAGATGTGCATTTCTTGTTATCGATTCCAACGATTTTTTTTCAATTACGAAATCCAATTGGGTAGCGAAACGAATGGCGCGAAGCATCCGCAATGGGTCGTCGCTATAGGTAATATCTGGATCGAGTGGAGTTCGGATTATTTTATTCAGAAGGTCTTCAACACCGTTGAATGGATCGAGCAATTCGCCGAAGTTATCATCGTTAAGGCTCAGCGCCAAAGCGTTTATTGTAAAATCCCTTCGGTTTTGGTCGTCTTCCAAAGTGCCGTTTTCCACGGCGGGATTTCTACTTTCCTCGGAGTACGATTCTTTTCGGGCGCCGACAAATTCCAGTTCGATGCCTCCGCTTTTCAACATTGCGGTGCCGTAGGTTTTGAAAACGGAAACTTTCGGTTTTCCGGGCAAGAGTTTTGAAACTTCTTCGGCCAGATCAATGCCACTTCCAATTGCAACTATATCAATGTCCTTGGCTTCGCCTCGTTTCAAAAGAAAATCGCGCACGTAACCGCCAATTACATAGCTTTCGAGATTTAGGTTTTTGGAAGCTTTGGAAATGGTCCTAAAGATTGGGTTTTTTAAAGCGGATATGTAGGATGGGTTTACCACGAATACACGAATTTTCTATTTAATACTGATGCTTTTTTAACCACAAAGTTCACTAAGAAAGGCACAAAGTTCGCAAAGGTGTCTAAATAAAGACTTTGTGGTCTTTGTGTAAAACTTTGTGCACTTTGTGGTTAAATATTAGATTTTGCTAAACTAAAGACATTCGTGGCAATTTTTATTGCCGAATAACTTTCACAGACCCATCATTCTTCAATTTAATAATCGCCGAGGGTTTTCCCGATTTTTTTTCGTGCTGCAAATTTACAACATAGTCCACGCCCTCCAAAATTAAAGGGTCTATTTCGGCGAAACTCTGCGGGGTTTTTGCGCCTGAAATATTCGCAGAGGTGGAAACTAAGGGTCTGCGGAATTTCTGTATCAATTTTTTACAGAATTCATCTTTCGTCACACGTATGGCGAGCGAATTGTCTTCAGCAATAAGATTTTCCGCCACTCGGATCGGGTCGTCATAAATAATGGTAGTTGGCTTTTTGGAGTATTTTAAAATGTCATAAGCCACTTCGGGTATGTTTTCAACATATTCGTTCAACATCCTGAAATCGTTCACTAAGCAGATCAGTGATTTTTCATCACTTCTTTGTTTTAGTTTAAAAACTTTGTCAACGGCATCTGGGTTGGTGGCATCACAACCTATTCCCCAAACGGTGTCTGTAGGGTAGAGGATTAGGCCGCCTTTTTTTAGGATGAGCAGGCAGGTTTCAACTTCATTTTTCATGGCGTATTGTTTTTGTTTAATAGCCTGCGAAGTTATTGAATTTGATGTTCGCAAGCCAATAGGTGTTTGTTTATTTCAGTAGCTTTGAACCTTTAAACTCTTTGAACAAAGCAAAACTTGGACAAGACTACCATTTTGCCGCTCCTCTCGGTCATTGTGCGAACAATGGTAAAGGATATGGAATTGCTGAAAAAAGCAATTAACAGTATTTTTGAAAGTTCCTATCCCAATATAGAAGTGATTCTTGTTTTTCAGGGAATTGATAATGCGATTTTTGGGCGTATGAAAAACGAGGTCGGGTCGCTATTTCCCAAAAAGATGATCCATTTTGTTCAGCATAAAACGACGACCGACGAACGCTCCAAGAATTTAAACTTGGGTCTTGCCGCGGCAAATGGCGATTTTATTGCATTTTTGGACGACGATGACTTTGTTGCTCCTGTGCATTACGAAAACTTAATTGCAGCAATTAGAAAAAATAATTCCTCCATGGCCTTCTGCATCGCAAAAGTTGTGGATGAAAAGGGGAATCCCAAAACAGGTCTTTTTAAAGGAAGGTTTATAGATAAGTTGTCATTTTATAAGGATAATTTTATTACCATCAACAGTTTTGTGGTTACACGGAAAGCGGTGGAGCGGTTAAATTTGAAATTCGATGAGCGGCTTCAGTTGGCGGAAGATTACCTTTTTTTACTTCCACTTTTTATGAATGAAACTGCAAGTTTTGTTCACGACCGCACTTGTTATTATCGAATTGTATCAAACGAATCGCAAAGTTTTACAACCTATGAACAGAGTGGGGAGAGAGCAGAACAATACGCACTTCTCAAAACTTTGAGACGACCTTACAAACCCTCCCTTTTTCAAAAATTGATTATGCTTGTGAAAAGAAGAATGGGCTTGGTTTATAAAGTGGCTTGACCAGTGTCTTTCCCGTTAGAAAATCTACTAAACCGGCGCGTCATTTTTCTCAAGCTGCTTCTGCTGATGCCTCATGGAATGGGCCAAACTCTCCCCGCGTAAAAGCAAAAATTTGAAGAGCGGGCGGTACTTCGGTTTAAAAATGGCTTTGAAAAAATAGGTGAGCAACAAATAGTTTTTGATTACCCAAAACTTAGAAAAACCCAGATTTTTCCGCACCACATATAAATACGAGAGCAAGTGTTCCTTCTTCCGGGCAATATTGAATCCACCGCTTTGCCCTTCCAAATGGATATACTTTAAAAAAAAAAAAAAAATCGTTTTATATCCCAGTTTTTTCAAACGGTAGCAAATATCAAACTCTTCGTAATACAGGAAAATATTGGGGTCGAAGCCACTGCATTCGCGATAGGCATTTGCGTTGAAAAACATAAAACTGCCAATCACAAAATCAACCTGCGTTGGTGTTTTTAATTCAGCGTTTATTTTAGGAATTTTTGAGTCGGTTTTGTAAAGAAATTTCTTGCCGAATAATTTATACCGAACCCCCTCAAACGGGCGTTGCGAAATGGTTTTTTCGCCTTCGCCATTAAGTATTTGAATGCCGCAAACACCCACATTTTTATTTGTTTCCATAAACGAAACTATTTCAGAAAAACAATCTTCTACAAAA
>DAIMFZ010000174.1:1919-4752 GCA_036724225.1 Aequorivita sp. | reverse complement strand
GTGGCAAGCCTTTTTGTTTATAACATATTTTGAAATTATTCTGAAGCTGGAGCTCCCGAAAGAATCTCTTCATTTGCGAATGATTCAAATTTTGTAAAGTTCTCTTTAAATGAATTTGAAAGTTCCATGGCCTGAATATCATAGGCTTTTTTGTTCTTCCAGGTTTCCTTCGGGTTCAATATTTCTGAAGGAACGTTAGGGCAAGATGTTGGCATCATCAAATTGAAAATAGGATGTTTCTCAAATTCAACATCTTTCAATTTTCCTTCCAAAGCAGCGGCTATCATCGCACGAGTGTATTTCAGCTTCATTCGGCTGCCAACGCCATAAGGACCACCGGTCCAGCCTGTATTTATCAACCAAACATTTACCTTGGCATCTTTCATCTTTTTGCTCAACATTTCAGCATATTTTGTGGGATGGAGCGGCATAAATGGAGCTCCAAAGCAAGCTGAAAAATTCGGGGTTGGCTCGTTTATTCCTTCTTCGGTTCCTGCAACTTTTGCTGTATAGCCACTGATGAAATGATACGCAGCCTGCCCCGGGGTCAATTTGGAAATAGGAGGCAAAACACCAAAAGCATCCGCAGTTAAAAAGAAAATATTTTTTGGATTGTTGCCTATTGATGGCACCTGAATATTTTTAATATGATAAATTGGATAACTTACTCGTGTATTTTGGGTTATGGATGTATTTGCAAAATCTACTTCGCCATTTTTGTCCATAACAACGTTTTCCAGAATAGCACCTGGTTTTATAGCGTTGAAGATATCCGGCTCATTTTCTGCGGAAAGGTTGATTACCTTTGCGTAGCAACCACCTTCAAAATTGAAAATATTATTGTTCGGGGCCCAACCGTGTTCGTCATCGCCAATCAATTTTCGATTTGGATCTGCAGAAAGTGTCGTTTTCCCTGTTCCAGAAAGTCCAAAGAAAATTGCTGTTTCACCATCGTCGCCCACATTTGCGGAACAGTGCATTGGCAGGGTGTTTTTATCAACTGGCATAATAAAATTAAGCGCAGAGAAAATCCCTTTTTTATTTTTTTTTTTATAGACAGTACCGCCAATAAGCGCAATCTTTTTTGTGAAGTTAAGAATTGCAAAATTGTGCTGGCGCGTTCCGTCAACTTCTGGATTTGCCATAAACTCAGGCACGCTTATAAGGAGCCAATCGGGTTTGAAATTTTCCAATTCACTCTCTGTAGGTCTCAAAAACATGTTGAGGGCAAACAAATTTGACCACGGGTTTCCGGTAATAACGCGAATATTCAATTTATAAGTTTCATCGGCACACGCGTAACTGTCCCGAACATAAATTTCCTTTCCGGAAAGATAATCCGTAACTTTGTTGTAAAGTGCATCAAACATGTCTGGCGGAAAGGGAATATTTACGTTTCCCCACCACACCCTATCGCGCGTAATATCGTCCTTTACTATAAACCTATCTTTGGGAGATCTGCCTGTAAATTCTCCAGTATCAATAGCAAGGGCGCCACTTGCGGCTTCCTTGCCCTGTCCTTTTTGAAGCGTTTCGTCGTGAAGTTCTTTAGAAGAAAGTTGATATTTAACTTTCGCATTCTTGATCCCGTATTTGTCAACTGAAATCGTTTTCATAGCTTGGTTTTTATCGACCATACCTTTTTAAATTTTGTAGAGCACAAAAGTAGGAAATCTTAAAGAGATTGAAGAGCATAAAAAAGACATTTATTGCTTCTTTAACTTAAGCACCGAAAAACCAATCCAAAACCAACCAATAATAAACAACAAACCACCTATGGGAGTTATAAAACCAATCTTGGCCGAATTAAATGGCAAAATTTCATTGAGTGAAAGCAAGTAAATGGATCCTGAAAAGAAAAGTATTCCAATAAGGAAAAGCCAAAACACGGTTTTCTTATTTTTTTTTGGAATGGAAGGCGCCAGTCCCAACAACAAAATTGCGAGACAATGGTACATTTGATAGCGAACGCCAGTTTCAAAAGTATTCAAAGCCGAAGCATCCACTATTTGCTTTAATCCGTGTGCCCCGAAGGCGCCAATGGCTATTGTTATTGCCGCCAGAAAAGAAGCGGTTGCCACCATATTTTTATCAAAAACAGTCATTTTTAATATTTGGAATTAGTAATTTCGTCCTTTACAAAATCTATCTCCAAAGTTAACAAAAAACTCCCCGAATGAGAAACATATTAATTATAGGGGCAGGAAGATCTGCCACAAGTTTAATCCGCTATTTGCTGGATAAAAGTGAAAAAGAAGACTTGTTTATAACCATTGGGGACATTTCCGTTCAGTCAGCTCAAAAATTTACCTCTGGCCACCCAAATGCCCGTGGAATTCTGCTCGACGTTTTTAATGATGTGCAAAGAAAGGAAGCTGTTGAAAATAGCGATATAGTAATTTCAATGCTTCCCGCACGCTACCATATTGAAGTTGCGCGAGATTGTATTGAATTTGGAAAACACATGGTTACGGCTTCTTATGTAAGCAATGAAATGCAGGCGCTAAATCATAAAGCAGAATCCAAAGGATTGGTTTTTATGAATGAAATTGGCCTGGATCCGGGAGTGGACCATATGAGCGCGATGCAAGTGATAGACAGAATTCGTGCAAAAGGCGGAAAAATGTTGCTTTTTGAATCGTTTTGCGGTGGTTTAATTGCGCCAGAAAGTGACGACAACCTTTGGAATTATAAATTTACCTGGAATCCTCGTAACGTGGTTCTGGCTGGCCAAGGCGGTACTGCTGAATTCATTCAAGAAGGAAAATACAAGTATATTCCATATCACCGTCTTTTCCGAAGAACAGAGTTCATCAATATTGAAGGTTATGGC
>DAIMFZ010000174.1:0-1909 GCA_036724225.1 Aequorivita sp. | reverse complement strand
TTACGCAAACCGAAATTCCTTGAAATATCAATCTGTTTATGGCTTGGACAAGATTCTTACTCTCTACCGCGGCACCATTCGTCGTGTGGGTTTTAGCCGTGCTTGGAATATGTTTGTACAACTTGGAATGACCGACGATAGCTATACCATTCCCGATTCGGAAAATATGAATTATCGCGAATTTGTGAATCTTTTTCTGCCCTATTCCCCTTCAGATACGGTTGAATTAAAACTTCGGCACGCACTGAAAATAGAACAGGACGATTTAATGTGGGACAAACTGGAAGAACTGGATCTTTTCACCAAAATAAAAACGTTGGGAATTAAAGATGCAACCCCCGCAATGGCACTTCAAAAAATACTGGAAGACAAATGGACGCTTGCTCCACAGGATAAAGATATGATAGTGATGTACCATAAATTTGGGTATGAAATTGACGGGAAACAGTTTCAAATTGACAGCCACATGACCCTAATTGGTGAAGATCAAACCCACACCGCAATGGCAAAAACCGTCGGACTTCCTGTGGCCATTGCCGCTTTGAAAATTTTAAACGAAGAAATAACCACGCCCGGCGTACAACTTCCAATTGCCAAAGAAGTTTACGAACCCATCTTAAAGGAACTTAAAGAAAACGGAATTATTTTTCACGAAAAAGAAGTGAAATATTTGGGGTATAATCCTGATAATGTTCACTAAAAAGTGTTCAGTGTACAGTAGCAGTATTCAGTAATAAATAGAAAAAAGCCCGCAAAAATTGCGGGCTTTTTTAATTCAAAAATCGATAATCGTCAATTTAAAATCGTTAATACTTTTACCTTCTTCCCATAAAAATGGAGATGAAATACAGCAAGGTGGCCAATGAACCAATAGCTGCAACTACATAAGTTCTGGCTGCCCACTTTAGGGCATCTTTTGCGCCGTCGTGTTCCTGTGGAGTTACCATTTTACTGCTTTCCAGCCACGCCAATGCTCTGTTGCTTGCGTCGTATTCCACTGGTAATGTTATAAAAGAAAAAACAGTTGTTGCGGCAAAGAGAATAATTCCTATTAAAAAAACACCTTGCCCCAAAAGACCCAGTGAACCTATAGTTGTCATTATTAAACCAGCCATAATCACGAAGTTGGACAACTTGCTTGCCACTCCAACTGCGGGAACGATGGCCGAACGCAGTTTCAACCAACTGTAAGCTTTGGCGTGTTGCACGGCGTGGCCACATTCGTGGGCTGCAACCGCGGCTGCGGCAGCGTTGCGCTGCATATATACGCCTTCACTTAGGTTTACCGTTTTGTTTGCCGGATTGTAATGATCCGTCAACTGACCTGCAACTGAAATCACTT
This sequence comes from Aequorivita sp., assembly GCA_036724225.1. Lineage (GTDB taxonomy): Bacteria > Bacteroidota > Bacteroidia > Flavobacteriales > Flavobacteriaceae > Aequorivita. The sequence continues at coordinate 567 of DAIMFZ010000174.1, read as the reverse complement.
TTACATCGGTAATTCCATTGTCGGAGAGCATTTTTTCGGCAATCTCCTTCCCGCTCATTCCATTTTGAAGATGGACTTGACTGTATTTTTTAAATTTGTTTTTCAGTTTGTTGCTTACCAACCAACTTACCAAAAAAATGAGCCCTGCAATTATATAGTATCCAAACATAGTTTTTAAAGTTTATTATTTGTTGTTTATGGTTTTTCCCTGTGTTCTCCGTGCCTCTCTGGCAAACTTAATCCACCACAGAGGCACAGAGGACACAGGGTTTTCAATTACAATATAGCAAATAACGTGCAAATTTTTAGCCTACAATATTCACAATTTTTCCGGGTACGATAATCACCTTTTTCGGTGTGCGGCCTTCTAAATACTGGGCAGTTTTCTCGTGTGCCATTACGGCAGTTTCTATTTCTTCTTTGCTTAAATCCAATGGCAACTCCAACGTGAAACGCATTTTTCCGTTGAAGGAAATTGGATATTCCTTGCTGCTTTCCACCAAAAATTGCTGTTCAAATTTTGGAAATGGCGCTGTGGAAATACTTTCCGAATGCCCCAATTTCTGC
>DAIMFZ010000173.1:0-4817 GCA_036724225.1 Aequorivita sp. | reverse complement strand
ACCACATTACACTTTCGGGAAATGTTCCCTTTGAAAAATCGGCTGAATTTTTTGCCTCGTTTTCAAAAGTCCTAATCATTGAATTCCCAACCCGTGAGGATTCTTGGGCGCAATCGTTGCTCGTGCGCAAGCGCGAATTCATCAACCATTTCGATTTTTACAATGAAACCGAATTTGAAAAAGGCTATCTGAAATACTTCATCTTCGAAAAAAAGGAAACGGTAAAAGGCACCAAGCGCTTACTGTATCTTTTGAAAAATAAAAATCATGCAGGTTAAAGAAAAACAGGGATTTTTCTCGGGTTTTTTTGAACGCAAGAATATATTCCCAATAATTGTGGGGCTTTTGGCAGGTTTGTATCCACTTTTGTTTTATTATACCAACAACTATACAATGATAAATTCCTGGGTACACTTGGGATATTTTGTAACACTATTTTTGGTAGCTCCCGTTGCTATTTTCTTCGTGGCGCATAAGATTTCGGGAATTGGCTTCCTTAAAAAATTGCAACCATTTGTGTTGCCTTTTTTAAACTTTTTCTTTTTCCTTTCTTATTTGAATGTGGCGTTATATGCTGGTTTTAGTTGGATGCGGACCCTGCTTATTTTTGGAATAGCAGTATTATTTACTTTATTGCTTCGGAAATATTTAAAAAAAATAATAGCTTTTCAATTTATTTTAGCAGCGATCGGTATCATTACTTTAACCCCCGTGGTTATCAAGCAACTGAATTATTCAAAGGAATGGATGAAACAACCCGACGGAATTGAAACAGCCGTTTTCAAAAAGAAGCCAAACATTTATTACATCCAGCCGGATGGCTATGCTAATTTTTCGGAACTGAAGAAGGGTTTTTATAACATTCCGAATAGCGATTTTGAGAATTATTTGGAAGAAAATAACTTTCAAAGTTATTCCAACTTTCGAAGTAATTATGCAGCAACAATTCCCACCAATAGCTCGGTGTTTATGATGAAGCACCACTACTACAACAACGGTTCAGACTTCACAGAAACTATTGATGCGCGTAATGTTATCGTTTCAGACAACAGTGTGCTTCGTATTCTAAAAAACAACGGCTACCGCACTTTTTTTCTTACCGAGCAACCTTATTTTTTGACCAACAAACCCAAAATTGGTTATGATTTTTGCAATTTTTCAACCAAGGAAATCAGTTTTGTGACTACTGGTGTTGGTGATCCGCGGGATGTGATTGCACCTTTTAAAAATTATTTGGAAACTTATCCCAAAGGTCCCAATTTCTTTTTTATCGAAATTTTTAATCCGGGCCATATCACCAATACTATCGACGATTCCAAAGGAATTGAAGGCGAGCGCGAACATTATATTGAAAGTCTGTACGAGTCCAATAGAAAACTAACGGAACTGACAAAAACCATACTTGCAAACGACCCACAAGCGCTTATAGTACTGATGGCGGACCACGGCGGATTTGTGGGAATGACCAATACCAGCGAATCTTACACAAAAAATACGGACCGCGATTTTGTAAACTCCATTTTCACCACCATCCTTTCCATTCACTGGCCCAATGGAGTAGCGCCAGAATTTGACGCAAAGCTGAAAACATCTGTAAATTTGTTTCGGGTATTGACTTCTTATTTGAGTGAAGATGCTTCCTATTTGGAATATCTGCAAGACGATGTGAGCTACATCGTTATCAGTGATGGCGCACCAAAAGGGGTTTATGAATATTTGGATAACGAAGGAAATGCGATATTCAAAAAGCACTGATGGGCAAAGCAAAAAAACCAGGAATACTGAAAAGATTTCTTGACAGCAACAAAGAGTTTCCTGTTTTGGCGGCCGTTGCGGCAGGGCTTTATCCGGTGTTGTTTTACTGTTCCAGAAACTTTGATATGGTGCGGTCTTGGCAACATCTGTTTTATTTTGCGGGTGTTTTCATACTATTGCCAATCATCGTTTTTTTGGCTGCTCACAAACTTTCCAAATTGAAGATTTTTGAAAGCTACGCAAAATATGTGCTTCCATTTTTGAATGTCTTTGCATTTTTGTTCTTTCTGAAAACCTTTCTCTTTGTGCCGGTGGAGCGAAAAATAATCCTTGGTATATTTATTTTTTCTGTGCTATTCGCAAGATTTCTGTATCCATATTTTAAAAAAGTGATTGTGGTGGAATTGCTGTTGGCACTCATCGGTTTCTTCACGGTTTCTCAGCTAATTTTTGAAAAGCTAACGTATTCCGAAGCCTGGATGCAGCAGCCCGATGCTATTGCAAATGTGGTGTTTAAGAAGAAACCCAACGTGTATTTTATTGAGCCCGATGGTTACGTAAGTTTTTCAACCTTAAAAAACAAATTGTACAACGTCGAAAACAGCGCGTTTGAAGGTTTTTTGGAAGCTGACAATTTTAAGACCTATCCAGATTTTAGGACAAATTATAAGTCCACTTTGTCATCCAATAGTGCCACTTTTATGATGAAACACCATTTTTACGATTTCAATATTGACAAACAGGAAGTGGAGAACGCCCGAAAAATAATTATGACGGATAATCCGGTGCTCAATGCTTTCAAAAGAAATGGGTATGAGACCTATTTTTTGTCGGAATCCTACTATTTTTTGAACAATAGGCCAAAACTGGGTTATGATTATTGCAATATAGATTATGGCAAAATTCCTTTTCTGAACAAAGGTTTGGGAGAAGAAGAACCTGTTTTGGAGCCTTTAAAGAAGTATCTATCGGATTCCGTAAGTAGCCCAAAATTCTTTTTTATTCAGATATTAAAACCGGCCCACATAAATACTACTGCTGGAAGCTCGCTGGGTGCTGCCGAAGAACGTAAAAACTGGATTGAAAGGCTGGGGGAGTCCGATGCACTAATGAAAAATCTTATTGCGGAAATTTTGAAAAAAGATCCCGAAGCTTTAATAATGATAATGGCGGACCACGGCGGTTTTGTAGGTTTAGACTATACAGGGCAAGGCGATACAAAAACGGAAGACAAGAATATTATCAATTCCATTTTTAGTACCAATCTCACCATTCACTGGCCAAAAAACGAGATTCCCGAATACGATTCTAAATTAAAAACGTCGGTAAACGTTTTCAGGATTTTATTCACTTATTTATCTGAAGATGAAAAATATCTCGAGAATTTGCAACCCGATGAAAGTTATATCTGTTTAACGGGAGGCACAAAACCCGGAGTGTATAAATATATTGACAGTACGGGGAACTTTGTTTTTGAAAAAATGGAGCCGCGAGGAAATAAGTAAAAACCCGTTGTGCATTTTATATTTCATCGATTTTTACCCTATCCCTAAAGGGAATATCGATGAAATTTCAAGCTCTTCCTTTAGGATAAGAGTCAAAAAACTTGAAATTTCGCCAAAGTTGATTGAGGATTCATTTAAATGCACAACGGGTAAGTCGAGTCGTTATCTGGCGAAAAGGTTGTATTTCACGATACACCAAAGCGCCCAAAGCCCATCTTTCCAGTTTATCTTTTTGCCTTCTTCATAGGTCCGGCCGTAGTATGAAATCCCCACTTCGTAGATGCGTATTTTTTTTACTCGTGAAATCTTAGCGGTTACCTCAGGCTCAAAACCAAACCTTTTTTCCTTTAAATCCAGGCCTTTTAATAGGTCTGCCCTAAAAAGTTTATAGCAGGTTTCCATATCGGTGAGGTTCAGGTTGGTAAACATATTGCTCAAAAAAGTAAGAAACTTATTGCCGATAGTGTGCCAAAAAAACAGGATCCTGTGCGGATTGCCGCCCATAAATCGTGTACCGTAAACCACATCGGCTTTTCCTTCCAATATGGGTTTTAGCAAAAGGGAATATTCAGTGGGGTCATATTCCAAATCGGCATCTTGAATAATAATATAATCGCCGGTTGCCATTTCTATTCCTTTATGCAGGGCAGCGCCTTTGCCTTGGTTTTTTTCAAAAGAAAAATAATTTACTTTCAGTTCTGAATGCTTTTCAGCAAAAATCTTAATCAGGTTTAAGGTATTGTCCGTGGAGCAATCGTCCACAATAAGGAGTTCTTTTTTTAGACCTGCGGGCAAAACTAAGTTGGAGAGCAAGTCCAAGATTTCAAGAATGGTTTTCTCTTCGTTGTAGGCAGGAATTATAATAGAAAGCGTTTTTTCCATGAAAAAGATTTGACGGCAAATATAGACATCTATTCGTAAAAATATTAAAAAAATGAGGAGCTGGACAAAATGCTCTATGCCCTAAATTGCCTATTTTTGGTAGCAATATATGATAAAAACTAAACATATTATTTGGGGTATAACCTTGTTGGGCTTTGTGCCGCTGGCCTTTTGGTGTTATCGCTATATTAATTGCGATTTGTGGTATGATGAGGCTTATTCATTGGAGGAATTTGCACTGAAGGATTTTTCAACTACTATGTTTTATTATCCCTTTCCGAACAATCATATTTTTTACAATTTGACCAGCCAGCTAATTTCGAGGATTTCTGGCTATCGCGATATTTTTTCGGCAGAGGCTCATACGTATATTTTTCGGGGGTTTCAGTTGGTTATTTCCTTGTTTACCGCTTTTTTATCGGTACGTATCTTAAAACGTTTTTTTGGTTATAAAAGCAGTTTTCTTCTGTATGCCATTCTTTTCACCACTATTCCTTATATGAATTTTTCATTGCAGTTGCGAGGCTATAATATGAGCGCACTCTTTGTTGTGATGCTGATCTATTATTCGTGGAGTTACATGGCTGCCAAAAGGATTTTTTCACTTTTTATGGTGTTGGTTTCCAGCTTGCTACTTTTATACACCATACCTTCAAATCTGTATGTCTTGGCAGC
>DAIMFZ010000172.1:0-4826 GCA_036724225.1 Aequorivita sp. | reverse complement strand
ATCAAAAAAAACTAAGATTCCGTGGTTTTCTTCTGTTTTTTAATATTAATGGTAAGCTCGTTCGTTTTTTCATCGAGATCCATGGTGATGGAATCGCCTTCCTGCAGGCCGCTATTTATTATTTCTTCGGCCAAGGCATCTTCAATATATTTTTGGATGGCACGGTTCAATGGTCTTGCGCCGTACTGTTTGTCAAAACCCTTGTCAGCAATATAATCTTTAGCCTTTTCGGTCAGTTTAAGCTCATACCCCAATTCTGAAATACGAAGGAACAGTTTGTCCAATTCAATATCAATAATTTTGTGTATGTCCTCTCTTTCCAATGGGTTGAAGACCATAACGTCATCAATTCGGTTAAGGAATTCGGGGGCGAAAGTTTTTTTCAATGCGTTTTCTATCACACTTTTAGTGTGTGTTTCTTCTTGGCTTTTCCGCGCCGCAGTACCAAAACCAACACCTTGCCCAAAATCCTTAATTTGACGTGCACCAATGTTGGAAGTCATAATAATAATGGTATTTCTGAAATCGATCTTTCTTCCAAGGCTATCGGTTAAATACCCATCGTCCAAAACCTGGAGAAGCATATTGAAAACATCGGGATGGGCTTTTTCAATTTCGTCCAAAAGAAGCACGGCATAAGGTTTTCTTCTTATTTTTTCAGTAAGTTGACCGCCTTCTTCGTAACCCACATATCCTGGAGGTGCGCCAACCAAGCGGGAAATGGAAAATTTCTCCATATACTCGCTCATATCGATTCGCACCAAAGCGTTGTCAGAATCAAACAATTCGCGGGCCAACACTTTTGCAAGCTGTGTTTTACCAACCCCTGTTTGTCCCAAAAATATAAATGAACCAATTGGTTTGTTTGGGTCTTTCAATCCTGCACGGTTCCGTTGGATTGCTTTCACCACTTTGGCAACTGCTTCGTCCTGCCCTATCACTTTTCCTTTTATTCTGTCGGGAAGGGCGGCAAGTTTTTTACTTTCAGTTTGTGCAATTCTATTTACGGGAACGCCAGTCATCATGGAAACCACTTCGGCAACATCTTCTTCAGAAACGGTTTCTTTATGGAGTTTTGAATCTGCTTCCCACTGTTCCTGTTCTATTGACAATTCCTTTTCAAGATTTTTTTCATCATCTCGAAGTTTGGCGGCTTCTTCGTATTTCTGTTTTTTTACGACCGTATTTTTTAACTCACGCACTTCTTCCAATTGTTTTTCAATTTCCAGAATTTTTTCGGGAACGTGAATATTGGTTATGTGAACGCGGGAACCAGCTTCGTCCATTGCATCAATGGCTTTGTCCGGAAGAAAACGCTCGGTCATATATCTATTTGTAAGTTTCACGCAGGCTTCAACAGCATCATCGGTATAAATTACATTGTGGTGAGCTTCGTATTTATCTTTTATATTTTTAAGGATTTCAATGGTTTCTTCAACCGTAGTAGGCTCTACCAATACTTTCTGAAAACGTCTTTCAAGCGCGCCGTCCTTTTCAATATACTGACGGTACTCGTCCAAAGTGGTTGCGCCGATACATTGAATTTCTCCCCGAGCCAAAGCAGGTTTGAACATATTGGAAGCGTCCAAAGAACCCGTTGCGCCACCGGCACCAACAATTGTATGGATTTCATCAATGAAAAGGATAATGTCGTCATTCTTTTCCAGCTCGTTCATCACGGCTTTCATGCGTTCCTCAAACTGGCCGCGATATTTGGTTCCCGCCACAAGGCTCGCCAAATCTAAGGTCACAACTCTTTTATCGTAAAGAATTCGGGAAACTTTTCGTTGAATAATGCGCAGTGCCAAACCTTCGGCAATGGCAGATTTACCAACACCAGGTTCACCAATGAGCAATGGATTGTTTTTCTTTCTTCGGCTTAAAATCTGGGAAACACGTTGTATTTCGTTTTCGCGACCCACAACGGGATCCAGTTTTCCATCCTCAGCCATGGCAGTCAGATCCCTTCCGAAGTTATCCAAGACTGGGGTCTTGGATTTTTTATTTGTTTTGGAGGTAGTGCTGGCAAATAGATTTTCTTTATTAGCATCTTCCGCAGAAGTGTCATCATCGTTTGGAAACGCTTCGGCGCTTGGAAGGTCCATATAATCGTCGTCGTTTGTAATCATAAGTTTAAATTGGTCTTTTACAGCGTCATAATCTACCTTCATTTTGTTAAGCAATTTTGTAGTGGGGTCGTTTTCATTCCGAAGAATGCACAACAGCAAATGCGCCGTATTGATGGAGTTGCTTTGAAAAAGTTTGGCCTCCAAAAAGGTGGTCTTCAGCGCCCTTTCCGCTTGACGGGTAAGGTGAAGGTTCTTTTTATCATTTGTGTTTGTAGTTATTCCGGGGTTTGCCGGGCTCAAAATTTCAACCTTACGCCGTAAGTGGTTCAGGTCTATTGAAAGTGCATTCAGTATGGTTACCGCTTTGCCGCTACCATCTCTTAAAAGCCCTAACATTAAATGCTCGGTGCCAATAAAATCGTGGCCCAGGCGCAGGGCTTCTTCTTTGCTGAAGGCAATTACATCTTTTACTCTGGGGGAAAAATTGTCGTCCATATATAAAATCCTCTTCTTTTAGGTACTAAATTAACCAAAATAGGACAAATACTGTTCCTCTTTGGTATCATTTTAGTAAAAGGACAAAATATCTCTTGGAATACAAAGAAGATTCCGTGATACTTATTAACGATTTCAACCCCCAAATTTGTTAATAAATTCGCGAATAACAGCTGACAAAAACCCCTGTTAAACCTACGAAAAGGTGTATCTTGCCCCATTAGTTTAACAACGATAAATAATCCTATTTTTTTATGGCTGAAGGTGAAAAAATAATCCCTATAAACATTGAAGATGAAATGAAATCTGCCTACATCGATTATTCGATGTCGGTCATAGTGTCACGTGCACTTCCAGATGTTCGCGATGGAATGAAACCCGTTCATAGAAGGGTATTGTTCGGAATGCACGAACTGGGTATAAGGGCTACGGGCGCTCATAAAAAATCAGCGAGGATCGTGGGAGAGGTTCTCGGTAAATATCACCCACACGGTGACACATCGGTTTACGATGCAATGGTGCGTATGGCCCAAGAGTGGAGCTTGCGCTATATGTTGGTAGACGGCCAAGGAAACTTTGGTTCCGTTGATGGCGATAGCCCTGCCGCAATGCGATATACTGAAGCAAGAATGCAGCGAATTTCCGAAGATATGCTTGCCGATATTGACAAGGAAACCGTTGACCACCAGTTGAATTTTGACGATACTTTAAAAGAACCCACCGTTCTTCCAACCCGTGTTCCCGGTCTTTTGATTAACGGAGCTTCCGGTATTGCAGTGGGTATGGCAACCAATATGCCGCCACACAACCTTACCGAAGTTATAAACGGAACCATAGCTTATATTGAAGATAACGATATTGATATTGATGGGCTTATGCAGCACATCAAAGCCCCTGATTTTCCAACGGGCGGAGTTATTTACGGTTACGAAGGCGTTCGCGAAGCTTTTCATACGGGCCGAGGTCGCGTTGTGATGAGGGCTAAAGCGAGTTTTGAAGAAGTGCAAGGAAGGGAATGTATCATTGTTACTGAAATTCCATATCAAGTGAACAAAGCGGAAATGATTAAAAAAACCGCAGATATGGTGAACGATAAGAAAATTGAGGGCATCTCAAACATTCGAGACGAGAGTGACAGAAATGGGATGCGCATTGTTTACATTTTGAAGCGCGATGCCATTCCAAACATTGTGCTGAATACCTTATATAAATACACAGCATTACAGTCCAGTTTCAGTGTGAACAACATTGCCTTGGTAAAAGGCAGACCGCAAATGTTGAATTTAAAGGAATTGATCCATTATTTCGTGGAGCATCGCCATGAAGTGGTTGTTCGCCGTACAGAATATTTACTTCGAAAAGCAGAAGAACGCGCACATATTTTAGAAGGATTGATTATCGCTTCCGATAATATTGACGAAGTGATCCGTTTGATACGGGCTTCTTCCAACGCTGATGAAGCAAGGGAAAAGTTGATGGAAGCTTTCAAGCTTTCAGAAATACAAGCTAAGGCCATTGTTGAAATGCGCCTTCGTCAGTTGACGGGCTTGGAGCAGGACAAACTGCGCAGTGAGTATGAAGAACTGATGAAAACCATTGAGGATTACAGGGAAATTCTTGCCAGCAAAGAGCGCAGAATGCAGATAATCAGAGAAGAACTTGAGGAAATCCGAACAAAATACGGTGATGAGCGCCGTTCCACCATTGAATATGCTGGAGGAGACGTTAGTATTACCGATTTAATTGCGGACGAGCAAGTAGTGTTGACCATTTCACACGCAGGTTATATTAAGCGTACTTCACTTTCAGAATACAAAACCCAACATAGAGGTGGAGTGGGCCAAAAAGGTTCGGCTACACGAAATGAGGATTTCTTGGAGCATCTTTTTGTGGGGACCAATCACCAATATATGTTGTTCTTCACCCAAAAAGGAAAATGTTTCTGGATGCGCGTGTTTGAAATACCTGAAGGAACACGGACTTCAAAAGGAAGGGCAATTCAAAACCTAATAAACATTGAGCCGGATGATAAAGTGAAAGCTTTTATCTGTACCCAAGATTTAAAGGATGAAGATTACATAAACAGTCATTATGTAATTATGGCAACGAAAAAAGGGCAAGTGAAAAAAACGCCATTAGAGCAATATTCCAGACCGAGAACAAACGGTATCAATGCTATTACTATTCGTGAAGATGATGAATTGCTTGAAGCAAAACTGACAACGGGCAATAGCCAAGTTATGTTGGCGGTACGCTCCGGAA
>DAIMFZ010000171.1:2022-4837 GCA_036724225.1 Aequorivita sp. | reverse complement strand
GATGAAGCAATTATCCGGCAGCAATACCGATGACGCAGTAATTAAAACCAAAGAACACTTTCTTCAGCAATACGGAATGATTGGTTGTGAGCGTCCGTTAAGTTTTAATTATTACGAACAGGAAAATACCGATTTATGGGATACGGGAAATGTTTCGGCATTTCAAAAAAGGATTGCCCTTTTAAGCGGCAACCCAAATTATTTCCGAAGAAACTTTTCTGATGATCCATTGGAAATTTATGAGGAAATTGACACAGATGGAATTATTGAATACCGTTTCCGTTTCCGAAGCAACAACAAGGAAATCCTGTCCTCTTCCAGTAAGCATTATCACAATTTGGCTTCGCTTTATAAAGAAATTTTGGATGTTAAAAATTACGGACGGTTTGCTGAAAACTATGAAATAAAAGTAAATATAACCGGAAAGTTTTATTTTAACCTTACCAACCCAAACATTCCCGACACTATAGATGAAAGTCACGTAATTGCCAGAAAAATTTCGAGTTATGCAACACAATCGGCCGCGGAAACTGCGATTTCTAAAACCGTGGAGTTTGTACATACGCTAGATTTTAATGAAGGAATGTATGTTATTGAACACATTCTGCTTCGTCCCGATGTTACAAAAGACATTGCTCCGGTAAATACTTTTTTACCAATCTGCACCGACAATTGTGAAGGATGCGAAGGCATAGACCCATATTCTTTCCGAGTTTCGATAGTGCTGCCAGGTTGGACAGAACGCTACAGTAATGTTGATTTTCGAAGATTTTTGGAAGAATTGATTCAAAAGGAATTGCCTTCGCACATTTTGGCAAAAATCTGCTGGATTGGCTACCCAAAAAGCTATGACACCAAAGGCGATGAAAATGAAATGGTAGAAGTGGAAGAGGCATACAAAGCATGGCTTCTTGCAAAAACTGATATAGGCCAAAAACAGCCTAACACAAAACTAAAACGTCTCATCAAAATAATGAGTACGCTCCACACAATTTATACACAAGGAAAACTTCACGATTGTGATGATGACGAAGAACAACAAGATATTATCCTGGGCAGGACCAACCTAGGGAAACTTTAAATACCAAAGTTATGAGCACTAAATTAATGGAAATCACTCCACAGTACCGCTCCTTCGTGGACGACCAAGTATTGACCTCCGGGCAGCTGAACGAATTTATTGAATATTTTGAAGACCAAGACCGATTGACGCGTGTATGCCTTGTGGGTGTTGGCGTAGCTTGTGGTTTTAAAGTTTCGGTGAATAGCCAAAATTCGTTCATAACCATTACACAGGGTTGCGGCGTTACTACCGATGGCGATTTGCTGAAACTTCAGAAAAGTATAAAGGATTCTTCCGAAACTTCCATTGTTTTGGAGTGTATAAAATATTCCCATTTTCGCGATTTTGAGGATGATAAAGCTAAGTATAAGCACTTCAAAAACGGAAATACAACCATTGATCTTTGGGAATTAATTCCACAGGAAAAAGTGGATTTGGAAGCTGGTCATCTTCCAATTAATTCACAGTTGCTCAATGAAAAAGTTGTTGTGCTTTATTTGGAATGTTATCCAAAAGAGGCCGATATCTGTACCACCACAAATTGCGATAATCAAGGCCAGCAGAATATTCAAAATCTAAGGGTTTTACTGATTAACAAAGAAGATGTTGAAAATGTGGTCAATTCAAAAGATGGGATTTTTACGAAACACAATGTTTACGAAGCGTTTACAAATCTTCCACAAACTGCTGTTCCGAAGGTGATTTTGAACGGGAACAATACAAGTTCATACACAAAATTAGCCGCTGCTTATAAAGCTGCTATCATATCTTCTAAAAATAGTATGCATTCGGCATTTGAAGATTTGTTTCAAGGTTTTTCTGAAGTCTTGAATATTAGTGATGGAACATCAAACACAATGCTGAACCAGATTAGTAATTTAGATGATTTCAACACAAATGAAAAGGTTCAATATCGCTATGATTTGGTTAGGGATTTAAGTGATACTTATAATGAATTGGCAACGATTCTTTTAAAATTGAAAACCGAATGTTGCCCAAATATCGAGGCATTTCCGAAGTATTTGTTGCTGGGCGCACTTTCTTCCGAAGAAATTTATCCAGAACTGCGCCATGATTTTTACCATTCGCCCACAAATAATGAATATGCCAAATATCTTAAAATGGCAAAAAGTTTGGTTCAAAGGATAGTTTTGATTTTGGACAATTTCAATCTTTCCACTGAAAAACAGATAGATATTACTCCTTCCAAAACTTGTGGAAATTTAGGCGAAAAAGCAATTCCTGTTTATTACGAAGTTGACAATGAAATGCTCACCGCTTGGGATTTTGACAAAACCGAAAACTATAAACAGCATTTAAATGTCAGCTTTCATAAAGAAAATCTAGCGCAGAATAGTTGGGTACAAAATCCATTAAATTTTGAATTGGATTGCAACGATTTTTACAGAATTGAAGGCCATTTTGGGCATCCCGCACAGGACAGCCGAAATGAAATCAATGGCTTAAAAAATGATCACGCCTTGGATTTTGACTGTTTGCTTTTCGACCTTCAAAAAGACCAACAAGCTTTTACAACATTCTTAAAAGAAAATCCTTCTATCAGCCATAAAGCTGGTGTTCCAAAAGGCGGAACTTTTGTTTTGGTTTCCGAAAGGGAAAATGTGGTGGCCGATTTTTGTATTTCGAATAAAATTAGCGCCTCTTCCGATGGATGCTGTTCGTTGATGGAATGTACTTATCCGTGGATTAGTTCATTGAACTTGAGCCGATTTTTATCGACCAAGGTGTCAA
>DAIMFZ010000171.1:0-2012 GCA_036724225.1 Aequorivita sp. | reverse complement strand
CGTAGTTTAAAAGGCACACCGAGCCGAAACAAGCCGATGCCGAAAAATTATATTCTTCAAATTATTGAATACAGAATAAATGGAGAACCACTTATAAATACAACTACAACGATAACTATTCCTTTGGAACAAATTTTCATTCGAAGAATTCACGCAGTAACAGAAGCACTGAACAAAAAGTTTGACAAAGGCGTTGTTTTTGATTTTAACGAAAGTCAAAAACGCTTGTTAATTACACGTGCCAAAGAAGACACTTATACCATTCGCTTACGCGAGATTTCACAGGCAAATAACAACGCAATCTATACCTATAGCAACAGCGGAATGTTCCGAAACAATAAAATTTTCCGTCCGGATGCTATGCGCTGCCGTGATTTGAAAAGCTATCGCGAAGCGTTCTATCAAAAACTTCACGCACAGATTGCGCCAGTGAACAAAGATGACGATTATGGAACTTTTGATGAAAAATGGGCAAAATGGAGCTTCTTGACTGAACGATTAATAAACAATGCAGTTATTAGGCAAGCCGGTCTAACCCGAATGATAACAGAGTTTGCACAATTACCCCCAGAAATACGAACTACAGTACAAGCAATAAAAAGAGATTTTCAATCTGCGGGAACTGGCGTAAACCTTCAGTTCCGTTTGGATGGCGATTGGGTAAACGGCACTTGGGTGAATAAATTTATGTTGGACCACCACAGAGCCAATAAGAAAAATACCCACGATGACATTGTCTTGTTTGTGAATTTGAGGAAATTTCTTCACAATGAAACTGGGGTTACAAAGCTTTCGCTTTACATACAAAATTTTGATTATTCTCAAGTTTTGGATGCTCCAATTGCGAAACACAAAACCGAAGCCGATTTCTATTTTGGAGCGCCAACTGGAGAAAATTTTATAACAATATGAAAAGGCTATTTGAAAATAGGGCAAAAAAAGAAGGGTATCAGTCGGTAAATTGTACAATCCGAATGATACCCCAATGGGTTAAAAGATAAGAACAAGACTAACAAGAAAGAACAAAAGAGAACCGAAAGTAAACTATCGAGAAACCTAAAGCACAAACTATAAAAGAACAAGCACTACACTACACAACCCAGTAATTCATCTCTGAATCGAATTGTAAATATAAGTTTAAAAATCTAAAGAACAAATGGTTGCGCCGAAAAATATAATAAAAAAAGTGGAAATTAGGGTTAATACCCCTTCGCTTGAAAATGGTTTGCAGCTAAAAGACGGATTGGATACATTTTTTAAAGAACAAATCTTACCAGAAATGAATAATTATTTCGATTCTATTCAAAAAAATACATCAAATATCGTTAGAATTGATTCTATTAAAATAGAGATTTCCTTAAAAGAAAACAGTTCAATGAAGGATTTAAAATTTATGATTATCAATCAATTAAAAGATAAAATTAATGTTAAAAATATTTCAACTAATAATTCTCAAAACTTTAAAATCGTAAATTCAGAGGAAAATGAGAGTGTAGCCTTTTTTCATTTTTTAAATCACGGAACATTACCTTGGTGGTTTGAAGAAAGATCAAATTTTTTGGGAGAAGTTATTAATAAACTATCTCAGAAAAATGAATTTTCAAAAGAATATCATAAAAAACTGAGAGCACTTCTTGAAAAAGAGGAAATCCTCAAAAGATTGATTTTTCAGTTTGGGAATATGCAGCTTTTTCATATTGTTTCCTCTGTTTTAAGTTTAAGAAAAAAAGAGAACAATAGTATTAAAATCCATAAAAATGTAAGAAATCAGTTTTGGGAAACAATTATAATTCATTCACTAAATAAAGAAAAAGCATTTATTGAAATATTCAAAAATACTCCATTAAAAGATTTTGAAAAAATATTGAAAATGGCTGATGAAATATTTGATATAAATATTAAAATAACCAAAGAAGATTTTGCGAAAATTCAGGAAACGAATAAAGAATTATTGAAAAAAGAAAAGTCTGAAAAAACTAAACAACTTGAAGTTTCAGAAAGTTTATCTTCTA
>DAIMFZ010000170.1:0-4898 GCA_036724225.1 Aequorivita sp. | reverse complement strand
ACTTCTTTGAGCAGTGAAAACAGCACAATAGATCTAAGCTTCTTAGAAAATGGTTTCTATTTAGCAGTTTTTCAAGGTGAAAGCAGCGCTTTTAAGCAGCGATTCATTTTAGACTTTTAGGATCCTTAGTAAACATATCATAAGTAATACATTCCTCTTTAAAAAAGGAGGAAAACTTCTAGCATCTCTACAATGTCTTAAACCACAGCCTTTTATTATAAATCGCCGCCCAGCTGCCACTATTTATGTCTAAACTTAAGATATACAAAACCGTTTTCGCCATTTAAAGAAAGCCTATCAAATAGACAATTCCGAGATATATTTCAAAATACAGAAAAAAATTTAAATAAATATTTGCGAAACCAAATAGTTGCGCATATATTTGCAACCAACCAGTTTCATATGTTATATATAATAAAATGAGAAGAGATATTTTTCAAGCCATTGCCGACCCCACAAGACGCGCTATTATTGCCTTAATTGCATTGCATGCAATGACCCCCAACGCCATTGCCGAAAACTTCCACACTACCCGTCAAGCTGTTTCTAAACACCTCCGCATACTAACGGAGTGCGAACTGGTAAAACAGGAACAACAAGGCAGGGAAATTTACTACTCACTTGAAATTGAAAAAATGAAAGAGATTGATATTTGGCTTGAACAATACAGAAAGATTTGGGAGAGCCGATTTAATCAACTTGACAATTTATTACTAAACATCAATACCAAAAAATAAAAAATATGAAAAGCAACCTTCAATTTGAATTTATTGTAAATAAGGAAAAGAACTCCTTAACAATTAAAAGAGAATTTGCTGCCAACCGTCAGTTGGTATGGGATGCATACACTAAAAGTGAGTTGCTAAACCAGTGGTTTGCCCCAAGGCCTTTAACTACTAAAACCAAATCAATGAATTTTAGCGAAGGCGGAAGTTGGATCTACGCTATGATTGAGCCAAACGGAACTGAATATTGGGGCAGAATGGATTTTGAAAAGATTAGACCTATTGATTTTTACACGGGTTGGGATTCTTTTTGTGATGAAAATGGCAAATTCAATCAAGAATTGCCACGTGCATATTGGAACGTGTCTTTTTCAGATATAGAGGAAAACACCCTTGTTAAAACCGTAGTAACTTATAAATCTTTAGCGGACCTAGAAACCATAGTTCAAATGGGAATGGAGCAAGGTATGCTATCAACTTTAGAAAGATTAGACGATTTATTAAACGAACTTAAAAAATAGTAATATGAACAAAAACTTGCAATTCAACTTTACCGTTGACAAAACAGCAAAAACGGTATTTATAACCAGGGAATTTGCCGCCCGTCTATCGCTGGTTTGGGATGCGTTTACCAAACAAGAAATTCTTGACCAATGGACCGCACCTGCCCCCTGGGTTTCGAAAACAAAATATATGAATTTTGAAGTTGGTGGAAAAAGATTTTATGCTATGGTAAGTCCTGAAGGGAATGAGAGTTGGATACTTCAGAAATACACTTCTATTAATCCTAAAACCAACTTCAAACTGTATAATGCTTTTGCAGACAAAGATGAAAATCCTGAATTGCCAGGTTCTGAATGGGATTACAATTTCAGCGAACAAAACGGTATTACAAAAGTGAAGATTACCATTTATAACGAATCATTTGATCGTATGGAAAGATTACTAGAAGGATTCAAAGAAGGATTTGCAATGACCTTAAAAAGCTTGGAAAAATTGTTGGCATCCCGATAGCCAATGGGACGAAAAGACAAAGTAAAAAACTTAATTTTATACTTTTATGAAAGTACAAGAGCAAATCAAAGTGTATATTAATAGTCAACCTGAACCAAAACGCTGTGAAATGCAAGACTTGCACCGTATCATTCTGGAAGTAATGCCAGCTTGTAAATTATGGTTCCTGGATGGTAAAAACAGTGAAAATAAAACTGTTTCAAATCCTAACATTGGCTATGGATTTCAAACCATAAAATATGCTGATAGAAAAACCAGAGAGTTTTATCAAGTTGGTCTCAGTGCAAACAGTACCGGAATCTCAGTCTATATTCTTGGTATTGAAGATAAGAAATACTTATCCCAAACGTATGGAAAAAAACTAGGCAAGGCCAGCATGAGCGGGTATTGTATCAGGTTCAAAACTTTAAAGGATATAAATATTGATATTCTTCAAGCAGCAATTCAATATGGGGTTGAGGCTCAAAATGAAAAATAGGAAAGCTGATCAAATATTTAAAAATAAAACAGTTTTCAACAAAATTTTCGATCCAAAATACAACGGAAAAGCATAAACTTGCAAATCAATGAACGCCTAACACCCTACATTGACAGCAAAGAAAGTAGCTTTATACGTATCATAAAATTGCCGAAATTTCATAATTTCAACTGCGCACAAACTACTGAGCCAAAAACCAATTGTAACCAATAACCTTATGTTTGCACAAAAAAAATCATTTATAACTAATGGGATTTAATATCGTTTTAATTGAGCCGGAAATACCAATGAATACAGGAAACATTGGCAGACTGAGTTTGGCGTCCGGTTCAAAATTACATCTAGTAAAACCATTTGGGTTCGAGTTAAATGACAAGCGGGTAAAAAGAGCAGGACTGGATTATTGGCAACATATTTCCCTCTTTATTTACGAGAATATTGACGACTTTTACACAAAAAACAAAGGGGAAAAGTTTGCCTATTTTTCAAGTCACGGCACCCAAGATTACTGCGCCATTGACTATAAAGACGAAATGTTTTTGATCTTTGGAAAAGAATCAGTTGGTTTACCCGAAAATATACTGACCGAAAATGCCGATTTAATATATAATATCCCAATTTACAGTCCGCATATTCGAAGTTTAAACTTGGCCAATGCCGTGAGCATTGTGGTTTATGAAGGAATTCGAAATTTAAAAACGCATTAAAACAAAGCTTAAAACGCATTCAACATTATTAATTTTACACAAAAATGGAACAAGCAGAATTCTTAGAAAAAAATATATTTATTGATTTGAAAAACTTGAATAAAGGCTCTGACAAAGAAACTATTCAATATTTTTCAGAGGCAGATTTCGAAATCGTGCTACAGCGCGTTGAACATTTTGGAATTGGAGTTTATAAAATTGAAACAAGAGAAAAGAGTGAAGTTTCCGAAGTTGTCGTGCACGAAGATTTTAAAAAGAAAGCCACGGACCCAAAATGGTACAAAAAAGCATTTTTGACTTTTAAATCCCGTCAACCTGGTCTTTCCTATTCCGCAACCTATAAAGTTTCAAATAAACTTTTAGCGAAAAATACTGCTTTAGACAACTAAGAACCAATCTAAAAATATATTTAACGGGAAACAATAAAAAAAGCCCAACTTTCGCTGGGCATTTCTTTCTACAACTAAATCAAATTACAACAATTATTGCTCTTTTTTAGTAGGTTTCGCAATGGTTTCCTTTACTTGGTCTTTAATCTTTTCCTTATCGCCAACCACTATTAGCGTCATTTTTTCAGGCGTTATGTATTTTTTCGCCATTTCCTGTACTTGTTGCGGAGTTACTGCATTTATGTTTTTTACCTGATTTACCAAAAACGATTCATCCAAATTGTGGACATCAAGGAAATTCAACTGCCCAATAATTCCGTAAGGTGTTGAGTTTTGCAATACGTAAATCCCGGATTTGTAACTCTTCATTCCGTCCAATTCCGCTTTGCTTGGCGCTTCGGTCTGCAAACGCACAATTTCCTTTTTAATTTCATCAATAGATGCTCCCGTAAACTCAGTGGTTACATCGGCACTTTCATACCAAAGTCCGCTTTTGTAATTCGCCACCAAAGAACTGCCGGGAGAATAAGTATAACCCTTGTCCTCACGAATATTGCTGGTAATTCGCGACCCAAACGAACCGCCCAAAAGCGTGTTCATCAAATCCAACGCAATATAATCCTTGTTTGAAGGATCGGCCACCGGAAGCCCGTAATAAATGGTGGATTGCGGCGCACCGGGACGGTCGATGATTTGCACTTTTCCATTGGATTGTGCCTTCGCAATAGGATAATTTTCCTTTGCACCTTTGCGCCAATCGGCCAATTGGGTTTTCACAACTTCCTTCACTTTTGCAGCATCAAAATTTCCCACTACATAAATAGTGGTGCGCTGTGCGCCGAAATTGGTGTCGTAAAAAGATTTCACGTCTTTCAAAGTGTATGAATCCACTTGTTCCAAAGTTGGGTAAAGTCTTCCGTACGGATGATTTGGATAAACTTCCGCGAAAAAATCCTTACGGGCCTGTGCCCCTGGAGTTGAAAGTGCAACTGTCAAATTCCGTTTCATATTGTTTTTAAGACGATCCAATTCGCTTTGCGGTAATTTTGGATTTTCCAACACATCGGCAAGTATTTTTAAGGCCTCCGGAGCAAATTCCGAAAGCACATCGGTGCTAAGGGAAGTAATGTGCGAACCCACACTAATATCAAGGTTACCTCCCATTCCGGCAAGTTTGTCCTTTACGGAATAATTAGCGACACTGCCCTCTTTCATCAAATCTCCCAACAAATCCGCCAACCAAACTTGGTCTTTGGTTTCGTTGATATTTCCAGTCTTTACGGTGACGCTTATGGTTGCTTTAGGAATACTTCCGTAAGGCACCATAACCAATTGTAGGCCGTTGTCAAGATTTACAACTTCCTTTTTTGGAAGTGTAAAACCCTTTGGTTCCGCTCCTTTTGGCGGGGTTTGTTTCTGAGCGATGCTTGGCAAAGCGAGAAACAAGGCTATCAAAAATGTATATATTGAAGTTTTCATTTAATTTGTTTTTTCGTTGTTTGCCAAAAGAGGATTTATTACCAAAATGGTTCGGTTTGTCTTTCTCAAATATTCTGAAATAGTTTTCTTCACAATTTCCGGAGTC
>DAIMFZ010000169.1:0-4990 GCA_036724225.1 Aequorivita sp. | reverse complement strand
AAGCTCCTTCCCGAGCTGCTTACTGTAAAGCCCCCAGCCTTCACCATAACCACTATAGAAAAGGGTTTTGCGGAACATTGGTAAATCTTCATTTTCCTGTGTTAATGAAATTTGATAGTGGTGGCCTGGAATGGCCTCATGCAAAAACAAAGATTCATCGCTATAAATATTATATTCTGAAGCATTTGGGATGGGAACATAAAAAATACCTGGCCGTGAGCCGTCCAAACTTCCTGGATTGTATTCGGCACTGGCAGAGTTTTCACGGAATTTTTCAGTTTGTTTTACTTCAAAAGCGGTTTTCGGTTTTTTGTCGAAAAGTATTTCCAGTTTTGGTTTCATTGTTTCATAAATCGTATAAAAATGATCGATGATCTGTTGCGGTTCTGTGTATGGCATCAACTCTTTATTGGTGCGGACAAAATTGAAAAAAGCTTTCAAATCGCCTTTAAAACCAATCTGCTCTTTCACTTTTTCCATTTCAGCGGAAATACGCGCCACTTCGCTTAAACCCAATTGGTGGATTTCGTCAGCAGTCATTTCAGTAGTGGTGTACAGTTTTATTTGATGTTTGTAATACGCCTCTCCGTTGGGAGTATCTGCAATTCCAGTGGTTGTTCTTCCAGCTTTTAAATAATCACCAGCCATAAAATCGTGAAGACTTTGATAGGTGGGAATTATTTTTTCTGAAACCATTTTTGAATAGGCTTCTGCCAGTTGTTTTTTGTCTGCTTCAGAAAAATTCTCTGGGAAATTTTTTACGGGTGAATAGAATAAATTTTTGTCCAAATTTGGCTCGGTCATCGCTTTCAGCTGCGGAACTACTTTTACAATTAACGACTTTGGAAGCACGTAACCCGCTGCCATTCCTTCTTTCATTCTGCTTTCGGCAGAATTCAACCAAACTGCGAAACCGTCAACACGTTTCAACCAATTGTTATAATCTTCCACGGTTTTGAATGGTTGGGCACTACTGCCGCTTGCCAATTGACCCATCATTAAATTTACGGACCACATTTGGTCCATGGGAAAGTACAGGCTATTTTTAAAAGAAAGCGTTTCCAGGTTGATGTTGCATTCCCAAAGCAGGATGTCTTTGCTCATCTTTTCAGTTTCGCTTAATGCCGCATCATCAAATTTTGAAACTTCTTCTTTGTAGTTTGTGTAATAATTTTTCAGTTCAGAAACATATTCGTCTGAAAGGAAATTCGGGAAGCTGTCATTGTAGCGCGTATCACCTGAAAACGTTGCGGTTAGTGGGTTCAGTTTTAAACCTTCCTGATAATAATTGTCGAGCATTTTATTGAAATTTGTACTCACGGTATTTTCGGTTTTAGTGTTTTCGTTTTCCTTTGAATTGTTTTTACAAGCGGCAAAAAGGACGGCTGCGAGTAATATTGTTATAATTTGTTTGGTTTTCATTTTATGCTGGTTTAGGTTGATTATTGGTATAGGCTAAACGCACTATTTCTTTGCTAAAAACTCTTTTGCTGTTAAAACTGGAATTCTCGAGTTTTTAAAATCTTTTTTGTTACGAGTTATAATGATATCAATCTGATTTTCCATAGCTGAATAATACTGTAATCCATCTTCAAAATCTGGAAAATCTTCATCACTCAAAGCAAGTTGGGTTATTTTATCATCTAAGCTTAAAATTTCAACGAGGATTTTAAATTTCCATAATATTTCTCGCGCTTCTTTTGCGGATTTTAGTTTAGTAAGAATGTAATTGGTGTTTGCAAATGTTAAAGCTGAAATAGCCAAAACAAGTTCTTTTTTATCGGCACGTGAAAACAAATCGGCGGCTTCGTCATAGAAATTTTTTCGCATTGAGAGCAGGTCTATAACAATGTTTGTGTCAATAAGTATTCTGCTCATTTGTATTTCTCGATTAAATACTCTGTGTAGGAATCTTTGACATCAAAATCTTCATCAAGCGTTATTACACCGCTTAAACTCGCTACCAAAGGTGTAATATTGCCCGCGTTTTTTTTGCGTTTTGTAAGCGTCGTTAAATACGATTCAATTAGTTTAGACAGACTTATATTATTCGATTTGGCATACGTTTTTGCGCTTTCTATAACTGTTCCGTCAAGACTTAATGTGAGTTTTTTGTCCATAGCAAATTGTTTTACGTGTAAAAATAATGATTTATTACGTAGCTTTAATAGCGAACAGCATTTTTTTATTTGTGGTAATTTGTTCTGATAGACGCTACTCCAACAAATCAGGCCTTCGTTCCTTAGTGCGTTTATAAGCCTGATCCTCCCGCCACTCTTCAATCTTTCCAGTATTTCCGCTGGTCAAAATTTCTGGAACAGCCCAACCTTTATATTCTGCAGGACGTGTGTAAACAGGCGGCGCTAATAAATCATCTTGAAATGAATCTGTCAATGCACTGGTTTCATCGCCCAAAACGCCGGGAATTAGACGAATTATTGCATCACAAACTAAAGCAGCAGCAAGTTCGCCGCCGCTCAAAACGAAATCGCCTACTGAAATTTCACGAGTTATGAAGTGGTCGCGTACGCGCTGGTCCACACCTTTATAATGCCCACAGAGAATAATGAGGTTCTCTTTCAGCGAAAGTTCATTGGCGGTGTGCTGATTGAAAGTTTTGCCATCGGGGGTCATGTAGATTATTTCGTCGTAATCCCTTTCGGCTTTTAATTCTGAAATGCATTTATCTATGGGTTCAATCATCATCACCATTCCCGCGCCGCCGCCAAATTGGTAATCGTCTATTTGTTTGTAGGCATTGGTGGAATAATCACGGAGGTTGTGGGTGTGTACTTCCACGTGGCCTTTTTCAATGGCGCGTTTTAAAATTGAAGCTTCAAAAGGACTTTGAAGTAATTCAGGAAGTACGGTGATTATATCAATTCGCATTATAAAAGTTCTTTTTTCATTTTGCAGCGTTCAATGGAAGTTTTTGCACGTTCCAAAACGCCTTTGTCCAAAGTGTCCAAACCACATTTTTTATAAAATTCAATGGCCTGGTCCAGCTTGCCCTGCTGTTCGTACATAATTGCGTATTCGTTGTAAATGGTAGATTTGGTGATGCCGGGAATATTCAATGCCGTATCGAGCAACTCCCCCAATTCGTCATATTTCCCAAGGGTGGAAAGCAATACGGAATAGTTGTAATAAACCGGCGGATACATGGGGCTTTTTTCCAAACAGAGTTTGTAGAGGGTTTCCCCTTTTTCAAATTCCTTGAACTTTACTTCGTACAGATAACCCAAATGATTATAGGCCTTCCCGAAGTTAGGGTCCATATCTATTATTTTTTCGAGCTTGTTGGTAGCCTCGTCAAAAGCACCGTTTTTGATGTCTTCATTGGCTCCGTTTAGAAGTTCCTCCAGTTTGGTGAGATGGTCCATTTTTCAGAATTTACAACACAAAAATAAGAAATTAAAGTGCAATCTAACCTTTCTTAACTTGACGTTCCTTTTTTTGCAATTCCTTTTGTTCATCCCGTTCCTTTTTGCGGAGTTCGCGTTTTTCTTCCCGTGTAATTTCACCTTTTTTAAAGGCGTCTTTATAATTGATATCGTTGTCAACTTCGCCTTTAAATGCTTTGATCCAGGCGTTTTCAAATATGTTTAGAACTGTAGGCCAAACGCCAGCTTCCACATGGTTCAAATCTCCCTCAAAGGGAACTTTGGTCGCCAAGGTATCGGTCCCTTGGTTTTTTAGTACAAATTTGAAGAAACCTACAAAGCCTTCCCATAAAACTTCGAGAAAACTATCATCTTTTCCTATTAATTTGGTGTTGGTCAAGAGCGGTTTTACATAGCCCACCAAGTGGCCATTTGCAAGGGCAATTTCACTATAAATCCCAAAGGTGCCTTTGTCAAAATCGAGGCCTGCGTAATAGTTTGTGAAATCATTTAAGGCAGTAGCTTCCGCATTTTCGAGTGAAAAGGACAGGTCCATGTCTGGAATTTCCTTAACCAAATTCATATTTCCTTCCAGTGCAACTTTTCCATTTCCTATTGAAACGCCGCTGGCCCGAATGGGCGATGGCAGTATTCGTCCTTTTTCTACAACGTTTCGCAGGTTATCGGCGGTTAGTTCCAGTTTGTTTATTTGTAAATCTATATCGGGTTCAGCAGATAGTTGCAGGAAAGCCAGTTTGCCGTTGTGAACTTCAAAGTGGTTGATGTCTATGGGAACAAGGTCTGTGAGCGCTTTGGTCCAATCATCCACATTGGCATCGCCATCTGCTTTTTTTTGGTCTTCAAAAACATAAATAACTTCGGGGCCGGTCATAATTATTTCGCTCACAATTTTACCTTTAAAAAGTGATTTCCATTCAATTGAAATATCGCTTTCGGGAAAACTTAAAAAAGGAACTTGGGATGCGGCAGTTCCCTTGTTCAAATACATTCCGTTAATTACATACGCCCCGCGAATAAGGGAAATATCAATATCATCTACTTGTCCGTAATATCCGGGAATGGCTGCCAATACTTTGTTTACGTAATTTTTCACCAAGGTGGGAAGGTAAAGCCGGAAGGCGATGAGCAACACTATAATTATAATGGGAATGGCATATCGCTTCTTTTTGAAGCCCCTTCTTTTAGTTGGTTCTGACATGTTTCTGAATTGATAATTTTAACAAATTTGATTGAAACTGTGGAAATTTTCAGTTAATGAAGTCATAAAAATAAAGCGTCGGTACGCAACCTACCCATGTTTGTGGAAATACAGGAAAAACACCACCGAAAAAAAGGGGGATTTCCCCCTTGAAAATCAGGGTTTTACCTCTTGACACGCATTATTTTTTTTAAGAAATTGCAGTAGTATTAATTTTTAAAACATGAACTCATGAGCAACACAAACCAAAATTTGCTGAACCAGACCCTTGCGGCGCTGGCAGTTACCGAAATTATGGAGGCACTGACCACCGTAGCTTCTGCTTTGCCAGACGCCACCCTTACTGATGAGCAACGCCGTAGCCTAAACGCCATAAGCGTGGACAACA
>DAIMFZ010000168.1:0-4995 GCA_036724225.1 Aequorivita sp. | reverse complement strand
CCTGTACGTTATACTTTCCCTGTAACCGAGCAAACTTTAAACGCTGGCAGTTATGCTGACGCCGTTACTTTGTTAGGTGCTGGAGGAGACGCTCCCGAAACCAGATTATTCTGGGATAAATTCTATACTTTTGATTTCTAAGAAATAGAAATAATAAATTTTTAAAAATCCCCGGCATTTCTGTCGGGGATTTTTTTGTCTAAGAATTTTGAAATTAACGAATGATACGGCATGACATTATGGGCAGATTATATTTTACGGGATGGTTCAGAATATAAATTGTATTGAAGAAAAGCTTACGGTTGAATTTTTCCTGAAATATGTGCTGCAATGATTTTGGAATGCACCCGTGAATTTTCAATAAACCATTTGTGGGTTTCCAATCCACCGCAAATAACTCCAGCCAAGTAAAGCCCTTTAACATTCGTTTCCATGGTTTCTGGATTGTATGCAGGAAATTGTTTCCCGTCTTCGGAAAAATGAACGCCCAATTTTTTTAGAAAATCAAAATCGGGTCTATAACCTGTTAATGCAATAACGAAGTCGTTTTTCAAAACCTCCTTCCCATTTGGAGTATATATAAAAACTTCTGTTTCAGTGATTTTCTCTATTTCAGAGTCAAAATATGCTTTTATACTCCCTTCTTTAATTCGGTTTTCAATATCTGGTTTTACCCAATATTTAACGCGTTCACCAATTTGCGACCCGCGAACAATCATAGTTACTTCGCCACCTTTACGCCATATTTCGAGCGCTGCATCAATTGCGGAATTGCTGGCGCCTACCACAACAACTTTTTGCATCACAAAAGGGTGGGCTTCTTTGTAATAATGCATCACTTTTGGCAATGCTTCCCCTGGAATGTTCAACATTTTTGGGATGTCAAAAAAACCGGTGCTAACAATGACATTCTTTGCGCGGTACTTATTTTTTTCTGAAATTATGTTGAAATGGTTTTCAATCTTTTCAACCGAAAGAATTTTTTCGTATAAATTTATGTGAAGTTTATTTGAAGTAGCAACGCGCCGATAATATTCCAAAGCCTCATTTCTCGTGGGTTTGGGATTGTTGCTAATAAAAGGAATTTCATCAATCTCCAATTTTTCCGAAGTGGAAAAGAAGGTCATGTTCAAAGGATAGTTGTAAAGTGAATTGGTGAGTGTTCCTTTTTCAACTATAAGATAATCTAAACCTTTCTTTTTGCACTCCAAAGCGCAGGCAATGCCAATGGGGCCGGCGCCAATAATCAGTACATCAAAGGAATTTACAATTGGAGTGAAAGCGGGCATTGTTTGGGTACTATTGTACAATTTTTTTTAGATCATGAATTGTTTGCGAAGGATTGCTCGCCCCAAAAACATAGCTGCCAGCAACCAAAACATCTGCGCCAGCATCAACAAGTTGCTTTGCATTTTTATTGGTAACGCCGCCATCTATTTCGATTTTGGTGGAAGCTCCGTTAGCTTCTATAATTTTTTTAAGTTGTTTTATTTTTTTGTAAGTGTTTTCAATAAAACTCTGCCCACCAAACCCAGGGTTCACGCTCATCATACATACTAAATCAATATCATTTATGGTGTCTTCAAGCAAAGAAACATTGGTGTGGGGGTTTATTGCAACTCCCGCTTGCATTCCTTCAGACTTTATACCTTGAAGGGTACGGTGAAGATGTATGCAAGCTTCATAATGGACTGAAAGTATATTCGCTCCCAAATCGGCAAATGCTTTAATGTAACGGTCCGGATCAATTATCATTAAATGTACGTCCAACGGTTTTTTGGCGTAGGCCGCAATACTTTTGATTACTGGCATTCCGAAGGATATGTTTGGCACAAAAACACCGTCCATAACGTCAAGATGAAACCAGTCTGCTTCACTGTTGTTGATCATTTCAATGTCGCGCTGAAGGTTCGCGAAATCTGCGGCAAGAATGGATGGGGTTATAATTGTGTGGTTCATTATTTAAATGTTTTTGCAAAAATAGGAATTATTAAGGTGGAATGCAGGTATATAAAATGAAAAACCCTAGGTAATCAGCCTAGGGTTCATTCATCAATCAAAAAACGAACAGATTTTATTCCCGAGGGAATTTTATGCTGTCGTTAGCGTTTTAGGTAGCTCAAGCTATCCCAAATAAGTCATCAATATTTTGCTTCGTGAAGTGTGCTTCAATCTTCGGATTGCTTTTTCCTTAATTTGGCGAACGCGTTCACGAGTAAGATCAAAGGTTTCGCCTATTTCTTCCAATGTCATTGGATGTTGATCGCCAAGACCAAAGTACAAACGGATAACGTCTGCTTCACGAGGAGTTAGGGTTTCCAAAGCACGCTCAATTTCAGTTCTAAGCGATTCATGCAACAAAGCACGATCTGGGTTTGGGCTTTCGCCACTTCGCAAAACATCGTATAGGTTACTGTCTTCTCCTTCAACAAGTGGAGCATCCATCGATACGTGGCGGCCAGAGTTTTTCATGGACTCCTTAACATCGTTTATAGTCATGTCAAGTTCTTTCGCAATTTCCTCAGCAGAAGGGGGGCGCTCATTGGCTTGTTCCAAATAAGCGTACATTTTGTTGATTTTGTTGATGCTCCCTATCTTGTTCAACGGCAGGCGTACAATACGTGATTGTTCGGCCAAAGCTTGTAGAATGGATTGGCGAATCCACCAAACGGCGTACGAAATAAATTTAAAACCACGGGTTTCGTCAAAACGTTGTGCGGCTTTAATAAGGCCAAGATTTCCTTCGTTTATAAGGTCCGGAAGGGTAAGTCCTTGGTTCTGGTATTGCTTTGCCACTGAAACAACGAAACGTAGATTTGCTTTGGTCAGTTTTTCCAAAGCGAGGTGGTCACCCGCTTTTATGCGTTGAGCCAATTCTACTTCTTCGTCTGCGGTGATTAAGTCAACTTTTCCAATTTCTTGTAGGTACTTGTCCAATGAAGCAGTTTCCCTGTTGGTTACCTGCTTGGTGATTTTGAGTTGTCTCATTTAAGGTTTGTCCTGTAGATTATAGGTTAAAACTTGTGTATTGGGTTATACGTAAGAAACACCATAAAGGTTACAAAAGTTTAAAACCTTTTTAAAAATACGAACAATTCAAACCGCAGAAAATGTTAGCTAATGTTCAAGACTATCAATTTTTTTAATGTCTACCGAATCCAGAGTCTTGTCTAAAAGCAAACTGTCTATTACCATTTTATCTGAAGTTACCAATCGTTTGCCATCACGGCTGTTGTAGTAATAATAATTTTTGGAAACGGAATAATTTTCGTCTTTACTTTTATTTTTTGAAAGAATCTTTTCCGTTTTGGTTTCAAGCATTTGTTTTGAAGCATTTTCCTTCTTCATAAATACTGAATCTTCTTGGACATTTTTGATTTTAGAGAGTTTTTCCTTGGTATTGGTTTGATGATTTAACGAATCTTTTGACGAATTTTCTAATGAAGTCTCATTGCTACCCTTTTCTATAGTAGAAATGGATTGAATTGGCGAAGAAGTATTGTTTTCGGGCAAATTGGAATTGGAGGATGAAAAAATCCCATTGCCGAAGAGTAGTAACGATCCCAATAAAACCGAAAGCCCCGCACCCACAAACCAATAATAGAATATTCGTTTTTTACGGCGTTTTCCATCGTCAAGTGTAGTATTTATCTTTTCCCAAAGACTTTTGTTTGGAATTTTTTTTCCGTCATTTAACCCTTTTTCAAAGAGTGCTCCTATGTCTTCCTTTTGTTCCATTTTTAATTTACTTTAAGGATTTTGGTTGTGCTGAGTGTCTGAATTTTATCGCGCAATATCAATTTTGCACGATGATAGTTGGATTTCGAAGTGCCTTCTGAAATGTTCAAAAGTATAGCGATTTCCTTATGCGAAAATCCATCAAGTTGATATAGGTTAAATACAAGTCTGTACTGGTCCGGGAGTTGCTGAACAATTTCCAAAAGTTGGTCCATATTTAGACTTGGACCATCTTCAATTTCAACCTTCTCTTCCAGGATATCATCCTTAATTTCAATGCTTATGAATTTGTTGTTTTTGTATTTATCAATTGCCTTGTAAATAGTTATCCGCTTCATCCAACCTTCAAAGGAACCTTTGTTTTTAAAGGTGTTTATTTTTTGGAAAATAGTTATAAAAGCATCGTGTAAGTTGTCTTCGGCATCTGCTTCGCTTCTACAATATTTCAGGGAAATAAAGAAAAGGGTGTCCTTGTACTTCCGGAATAGTTCATTTTGAGCTGTTCGGTTGTTTTTAATACACGCTTTTATAATTTCGGTTTCTTTCAATTAAATTATGGGGGTTTTCAAGAACATTGGATCGCTTTTAAAATTATTGGTAAATAGGCAAGTGGATCGCCAGTATTAATATCATCAAATCTAACATAAATAACTTGGGGATTTATTATGTTTTCATATTGTAAATTAACAATGGGATTAGTCCCTGCCATCATATCTTCATAGGTTTCATAATAGCTTACTTCAACAGTTGCGGGATCAGTTATTCCAGTTAGTGGGAAAAAGCAATCGAAGTAACTCTCCAAATCAAACACCGCTTTATGCGAACCGGGCTCGGTTTCGCACTCTTCAAATAGAAATTTTCTACAGGGTTCGAAACAGTCTTTTAATAAACGATAGCTGTCCGTCCCATTTGTTATTTCCATCTGCGTTTCGTCAAAACTGATAACTTTCCAATCAAAATTCCAGTCCTCGCTAACATTTTCGTCTCCGGTTAGGAAAATATTGAGATGGAGTTCTTCTTCAATAAAATAAGTGATCCAAGTTCCGCCAAAGGCATTTTCTTCAAAATGCAGACCTACATTTCCATAATTGCTCACTTCAAAATAGGCACCATCATATTCACTGTTTGGACCGTCCAAATGATTAACTTTCCAAATACAGGTAGTTTCGGTTAAAATATTGTTGCAAGTGGTTACTGTATCTGCCTTTAAGCATTTGTTTATGGCTGATTTCAGTTCGTCGTTATTATTGATTACAT
>DAIMFZ010000167.1:0-5078 GCA_036724225.1 Aequorivita sp. | reverse complement strand
TTTCAGAGTTAAACGAAGAAGATGAAACCGCATTATTTGCAATTCCCATAAAAAAAGAATGGCTTTTACCCGAAGAATACATTACAAGTTGGCATTCTTTTTCAGAAGTGAAAAAAGAAATTGAGCAGCAACTTCAAAATAAAAAATCGCCATTGATTTATAAAAAAACGCTCCATAAAATAGAGCGCTTTTTCGTGGTTTGGTGGTAGATTTTTTTAGTTGAGAAAAATTAGAGTCATAATTAAATTTCATAACTCTGACTTTCTAACTCATCACTAATTGGTTCCGTGCATATCAAACAGATAAACCAAGCTCGCCATAGTAGCCGCGCCCAGTTCCAGTTCGCGTTTACTCACGAATTCAAAAATATCGTTGGCTGCGTGGTGATAATCAAAATAACGTTGGGAATCTGGCTGAAGCCCTGCGAGTACATCAATATTTCCTTCCAGCGGACCAATATCGGAACCGCCGTGGCCTTTTTCAAAATAGTGTATTAAATAAGGCTTAAACAATGGCTCCCAAGATTTTACTTTCTTAAAATTGGCATCGTTTGTCTGGAAATTAAAACCACGCGGCGTAAATCCGCCCGCATCACTTTCCAAAGCAAAAAGATGTTTTTCAGCTTTGCGTTTCACTTCTTCGGCATATTTTTTTCCACCGCGCAGACCATTTTCTTCATTCATAAACAATACGGCACGAATGGTGTGTTTTGGCTTGTAACCAATTTTCTTGAAAAGTCGCAATACTTCCATACTCTGCACACAACCTGCGCCATCGTCCTGCGAACCATCCGCAAGATCCCAACTGTCCAAATGGCCGCCCACAACCATATATTCGTTTGGATTTGTACTTCCCGTTATTTCTCCAATAACGTTATACGATTGCACATCGTCAAAGGTTTTGCAATTCTGTTTAAAATAAAACAAAAGATCGGGTTGCAATTTCAGCAGACTGCTTAAATATTCCGCGCCATTGGTGCTGATGGCTGCGGCAGGAATTCGCATATTGGCTGGCGTATCGCCATAATTCATTGCTCCCGCATGGGGCAAGTCGTCCAACCTTAAGTTCATAGAACGAACAATCACTCCAATTGCACCATACTTTGCTGCTTCCGAAGCACCTCGTGAGCGTTGGTCCACTGCGCCTCCGTAGGCTTCAAAAGTGTTTATCAAACTGGCATCCATCGGTCTATTGAAGAATACTATTTTTCCGGAAAGTTTCTCCTTTCCAAGGGCGGAAAGTTCGTCAAGGCCTTTTACTTCCACCACTTCCGCTTTTATGCCAAGGCTTGGCGTTGGAACTGAACCGCCCAGCGCACAAATATTTGTTATGGTTTTATCTCCAGCTAAAGATTCAATATAAGCGTACTCTTTAAAACCGCGCGTCCATTTTGGGACCATTACGGGCTGTAGCCAAACCTTGTCCAAACCGAGTTCGTTCAGTTCTGCTTCGGTGTATTTCACGGCAATTTCAGCCTCAATAGAACCGGAAAGCCTACCGCCAATTTCGTTGGAAAGATAGTCCAGCCAGTTATAAGCTTTTCCATCGGTCAATGCTGTGGTATAAAGCTTTTTCAGCATAATGGAATCCTGAGCTGCGTTCTGAGAACTACTTACAGATGTAATGGCAAAAAAGAAAAGTAATGTGGGGAGAAAAGAGGTCTTCATTGTGAATATATTAAATAGAAATTTAGGAAAAGTTAATCATTCTTAAGCCGTTCGCGGTATTCGGAAATCTTCGCTTTAATTTCATCATCCAGTTCCGGTTCTTTAATGTCTTTATATTTTTTGAGTTCCTGAAGCATAATTTCCGCAACAATAACACGAGCGGTTTCTTTATCGTCTGAAGGAATTAAATACCATGGCGCATTCGGTTTTGAGGTGCGGTTTATGGCATCTTCATAATATTTTTGGTATTCGCCCCAAAGTTCACGTTCATCCAAATCGCCGGGCGAAAATTTCCAGTTTTTTTCTGGTTTGTCCAAACGGCGGAGTTGGCGTTGCTTTTGTTCGTCTTTTGATATGTTTAAAAAGAATTTGAAAATAATGGTTCCGTTCTGTTGAATGGTTCTCTCAAAATCATTGATCTGTTGAAAGCGTTTGTCCCAAAATGCATCATCAATGTCTTCCAAACTATTTACATCGGGCAAGTTTTCTCCTAAAATATAATTTGGATGAACACGGGTAACCAACACATTTTCGTAGTGGGTTCTGTTAAAAACGCCAAACTTTCCGCGTTCGGGAAGCGCAATGTAATGGCGCCAAAGATAATCGTGCCTTTTTTCAAGTGCTGTAGGTGTTTTGAAGCTGTAAACTACTACTCCACGCGCATTAAAATCCTTAAAAACCTCTCGGATCAAACTGTCCTTTCCTGCAGTGTCCATTCCTTGAAGACAGATCAACACCGCATATTTTCCGTGGGCGTATAACGTATCTTGCAGTTTGCCCAGTTTTTTGCGGGTGTCTTCCAATTGGTTTTCCAGTTCGTTTTCTGTTGCGCCCAAATCCCAATCGGTATGGGTGCCATCCAGCTTTATGGGCTCGGTCACTTTAAAATCTTCAATTATTACTTCTTTCATACTATTTATTTACTCGCAAAAAGTTTCACGTCCTCTTCGCTGATTTCTTTTCCTCCCAAAATAATCAAACGTTCCACCACGTTTCGAAGTTCGCGAATGTTCCCAGTCCAGTCATATTCCTGCAAAAGTTTTATCGCTTTTGTAGAAAATTTCTTTTGTGCAGTTCCGTGTTCACTTGAAATTTTGTCAGAAAAGTAATTTATCAACAGTGGAATGTCTGCTCGCCTGTCGTTCAAGGAAGGTACTTTTATAAGAATTACAGCTAAACGGTGGTATAAATCTTCCCGAAAACGGCCTTCCTCTATTTCCTTTTTTAAATCCTTGTTGGTGGCAGTAATAACACGCACATCCACTTTTATATCCCTGTCGTTCCCCACTCTTTGCACCTTGTTTTCCTGCAGGGCTCGCAATACTTTCGCTTGAGCGGAAAGACTCATGTCGCCCACTTCATCAAGGAAAAGAGTTCCTCCATTTGCAGCTTCAAACTTGCCAGCGCGATCTTTGATGGCAGAAGTGAATGCCCCTTTTACGTGCCCAAAAAGTTCACTTTCAATCAACTCGCTGGGTATTGCGGCGCAATTTACTTCTATCATTGGGCCGTTGCTGCGCTCGCTTTTTTGATGAAGCCAATGCGCCACCAACTCCTTTCCAGTTCCGTTGGGACCAGTAATTAAAACGCGGGCTTCAGTGGGCGCCACCTTTTCTATCATTTCTTTGATTTGCGAAATGGCCAACGACTCACCCACCATTTCGTAGTTTTTGGAAACCTTCTTTTTAAGAAGTGTGTTTTCAACCACCAATTCCTTTCGGTCCAAAGCTATGCGAACGGTGTTCAGCAAACGGTTCAAATCCGGCGGTTTTGAAATATAATCGAACGCGCCCATTTTCATTGTGTTTACAGCCGTTTCCAAATCACCGTGGCCAGAAATCATCACTATCGGTATTTCTGGTTTTATTTTTTTCACCGCTTCCAAGACTTCAACGCCGTCCATTTTTGGCATTTTTATGTCGCAAAGCACCAAATCAAAATCTTCCTTTTTGAGAAGTTCCATTCCGGCCAGGCCATCCTCAGCTTCAAAAACCTCGTAGCCTTGGTTTTCTTCGGTAAGGATTTTCACCAAAACCCTTCTGATTGCTGCTTCGTCTTCAATTATAAGTATTCTTGGCATTTGATGGGTGTGTTTTATAATTCAACCATTATTTCTGTTGAAAAAATACAATTTTTTAAATTGACATAAGACGAAAGGACGTAAGACATAGGACTATTATTATTTTTAAGAATTAAATTTTATCCAAACAATTTTTTTGGTCTTACGTCCTTAGTCCTTTCGTCTTAAGTCATTTTTTTAATATCTAAGCCATTTAAAAATTTCCTTGTAGGTTGGTTTTTTGCCGTACATCAATATTCCCACGCGATAAATTTTTGCCGCAAACCAAACCATCCCGATAAAAGTACTGAAAAGTATTACAACCGAAAGTAGCTGCTGCCATAGCGGAACACCAAACGGAATTCGCATAAGCATTACAACGGGAGAAGTGAAAGGTATATATGAAAACACTTGTGAAACTGTGCCGTGCGGATTGTCTATCACCGTGAAAAAACCTACATAAACCGCCAAAATAAGCGGCATTAATATAGGCATCATAAATTGCTGGGTGTCGGTTTCACTGTCCACCGCTGCCCCAACGGAAGCGTACAACGAAGCGTACAACAAATAGCCGCCCACAAAGAAAAGGACAAACATCACAATTAAATTTGCGATAGGCAGGTTGTTAATTTCCAGCATTATATCGTGCAAAACCTGCTGCGTACCACCATCAACACTATTTTCAATAACTTGTTGCGAAGGAGAAGCTGCGGCGGGATCAATTCCAAAAATGGAAGTTACAACGGTCATCAAAACCAAAATAAGTACTACCCATATCAAAAACTGGGTGATTCCAGCCAGCGTGGTTCCAAATATTTTTCCCAAAAGCAAAACGCGCGGTTTTACGGACGAAATGATAACTTCAATTACTCGACTTGTTTTTTCTTCAATCACACTTCGCATAATCATATTGCCGTAAATAATGATAAACATAAACAACAAATAACCTGCGGCACCTCCAAAGGCCAACTTCAAACCGGAACCGAGTTTGGAGGTTTCCTTTCCTTTAAAAGTCTCTTGATTGGCGCTGATGTTTACGTGAAGACTTTTTATAGTTTCCGAATCAATTCCGGCTTCTTTCAGCTTCAAAGTATTCACCTTGCTTTCCAGCATATCGTTGATGTCGCCCATCATGGAAAGCGAGGGCGAATCTTCGGAATAAAAAGTGATTCCTTTGGAAAGTGAATCGAGATTTTCGGTTTTTGGAATATAGAGTAAGCCATAAATTTCTTCGGTTTCGGCTTCCTTTTTTGCCTCTTCCAATGAAATGTTCTTCAAAAATTTATACTGCGTGTTCGGCGAACTGTTGAACTCATCTGCAAACAGACCGCTTTCATCCAATATCGAAATTT
>DAIMFZ010000166.1:0-5169 GCA_036724225.1 Aequorivita sp. | reverse complement strand
CTTGAAAAGCTTTGCAGGGAATTAAATTGTGAGGCTTTTAATGAAGATAAAAAACTGGAAATAACAGTTAATTCGGGAACTCACGATCCAAAATATTCTTCGCCTTATTGGCTGAACGATAAGGGAACCGTCGGAATGTACGTTGCCCCCGAAGCGTTGATTGGTTTGCCTGAAACCCCACCCTTGGAGCAATTGATTTTTGAACTTCAATTTGGAAATGTTTCTATCCCTTTCACAAAAAACATAATTTATAAATTCAACGATCCCGTTAAAGGGGAAGTCTATCGCCCACTGGAAGTATTGCCCGAAGTCACCGCTTCCATTCCTCAAAAGGTCTTGATTTTCGCCAGTAACGCCCCTGAAAATGTTTCAGTAATCGTTCGTGCTGGAAAAGACAGTATTTCTGGAAATGTGAGCTTGCAGCATCCCGAGGGTTGGAAAGTTGAGCCTTCCCTGCAATCTTTTCAACTAAACAGGAATGGCGAATCAATGACGTTCAGTTTCAAAGTAACTCCGCCGAGCAGTCAAAGTGAGGGCTATTTAAAACCATTGGTAAATGCGGAAGGACAAACTTTTGATAAGGAATTGATAACTATCAATTACGAACACATTCCCTATCAAAGCGTGCTGTTACCCTCGGAAGCTAAAGTTGCGAAGATTGATATACAGAAAAAAGGCCAAAACATAGGCTACATCAACGGTGCGGGCGATGCCATTCCCGAAAGTTTGGTACAGATTGGCTATTCCGTAACCACGATTGATCCTTCAACCCTTTCAGAAAAAAACCTTCAGAATTTTGATGCAATCGTTGTCGGAATTCGTGCGTACAACACCGTTCCCCAACTGGCTTTTGTGCAACCAATCTTAAATAAATACGTTGAAAACGGCGGAACGATAATAGTTCAATACAACACCAGCCAGGCTTTGGTTACTGAAAATCTCGGCCCTTATTCACTAAAACTCTCGCATGACCGAGTAACCGATGAGTTTTCAGAGGTTAAACTGCTCGCCCCGGAAAATCCATTGTTGAACACGCCCAATAAAATAACCCAAAATGATTTTGAAGGCTGGGTACAGGAACGCGGACTCTATTTCCCCAACGAATGGGCAAAGGAATTCACGCCAATCCTCGGAATGCACGACAAAGGCGAAGCCCAAACAAAAGGTTCCTTGCTCGTAGCCAAATACGGAAAAGGGTATTATATTTATACGGGCTTGAGCTTTTTCCGCGAACTTCCCGCTGGCGTTCCCGGAGCTTATAGATTGTTTGCGAATATGCTTTCAATCGGGAAATAAAACAAATACCATCGTTTTGGATGGAAATTTAGTAAATTTAGACTTTTAAGAGAAAGAAATGGAAGCGCTAAAAAATAACATCTTAAGCATTGAAATTATAAACCCAGATGTCAAAAGTTTACTGGAAAGCTTAGCGTCCTTGAAATATATAAAAATTCGGGATGATGGAACCAAGGAGCTTAAAAGGTTACTGGAAAAAATACGAAATAATTCGCAGGAGGAAATTTCTTTGGAAGAAATAACCAAAGAAGTGGAGATTGTTCGAAAGGCCCGCTATGAAAAGGAAAAGAATCGTAGTTGACACCAATCTTTGGATAAGTTTTTTGATTTCAAAGAATCCCCAACCTATTGAATATTTGCTCTTATCTCAAAAATTCCATGTTTTATTTTCTGCTCATTTATTTGAAGAGTTTTTAAATGTATCGGTTCGGGAAAAATTCCGCAATTATTTTCCTGTTGAAGATATTCTTAAATTGTCCCAACTTCTTTATCCGCCCTTACTTCTTATAAAAACCAACACAGAACTGAAATTGAGTAGAGACGAAAATGACAACTTTCTTCTTAATTTAGCCATTGACGGCAAAGCCGATTATTTAATTACTGGAGGCAAAGATTTACTGATACTCAAAAAAGTTGGGAATACTAAAATTCTTACCTATTCAGAATTTACTGAAGAAATGAACCAAAAATAAATGATGGACAACCAATCGCAAAAATTCACCTGGAAATGGAGCTACACCATAGTGCTCCTGCTCAATGCTGTTTATATCTATCTGTTTTATTTACTAATGCAAAACTTCACATAAATGCAGCAGATTGACTGGATTGTTTTAATCGGAACACTTCTTTTCATCGTGCTTTACGGCACCTGGAAATCGCGCCGACAAAAAAACGTGGACGATTATTTAAAAGGTGGCAATACTGCGCATTGGTGGACAATTGGGATAAGTGTTATGGCTACCCAGGCCAGTGCCATTACCTTCCTTTCTACTCCCGGACAGGCATTTCACGACGGCATGGGCTTTGTGCAGTTCTATTTCGGTTTGCCAATTGCAATGGTGATAATCTGCTTGGTTTTCATCCCTATTTATCACAAATTGAAAGTTTTCACCGCTTATGAATATCTTGAAACTCGCTTTGACAAAAAGACACGTACTTTAACCGCAATCCTCTTTTTAATACAACGCGGACTTGCCTGCGGCATTACCATTTTTGCTCCCTCCATTATTCTTTCGGCTGTATTGGGTTGGAACTTGATATATCTGAATATCATCATCGGCGTTCTTGTTATCATTTACACCGTGACTGGCGGCACCAAGGCCGTAAGCGTTACCCAAAAACAGCAAATGGCAGTTATTTTCTTCGGAATGTTGATTGCCTTTTTGTTGATTTTGAATTATTTACCGCTGGATATTACTTTTTCTAAAGCCCTCGAAATTGCCGGCGCGAACGGCAAAATGGACATACTCGATTTTTCGTTCAATTTTGATAACCGCTATACTTTTTGGAGCGGCATCATTGGCGGAAGCTTTTTGGCCCTATCCTACTTCGGCACGGACCAAAGCCAAGTGCAGCGCTATCTTTCGGGCAGAAGTGTGAAGCAAAGCCAAATGGGTTTAATAATGAATGGCTTGCTAAAAGTTCCTATGCAATTCTTTATTTTGTTGGTGGGAATTATGGTTTTCGTTTTTTACCAATTCAACAGTTCCCCGCTACACTTTAACCCTTCCGCAGTAAAGGATGTTAAGAAATCTGAATACGCCGGTGAATACAAGGCTTTGGAAGTGAAAAAAGAAGCCATTGACAAAGAACTCGCAGCTACTCAGATAAGTTATTCAAAAGCGGAAAATGATTTGGAAAAACAAAACTATGTTCAGGAGATAAAGGAATTGAACACTTCCGAAGATAAATTGCGGGAACAATCGGTTTCACTAATCAAAAAAGCCAATCCGAATGCCGAAACCAACGATAAAGATTACGTTTTTATACATTTCATTTTAACCAATCTTCCGCGCGGGTTGATCGGTTTGCTGCTGGCGGTAATTTTAAGCGCAGCCATGTCCTCCACCGCTTCGGAACTCAACGCTTTGGGCAGCACAACAACCATTGACCTTTACAAAAGGAACGTGCCCGGAAAACGGGAAAAACATTATGTGGCGGCTTCGCGGGGTTTTACTCTGTTATGGGGCATCATCGCAATATTCGTGGCCTGTTCGGCGCATTTGTTTGACAACCTTATTCAACTCGTAAACATCATCGGCTCTATTTTCTACGGAAATGTTTTGGGTATTTTCCTGCTGGCTTTCTTTATAAAATATGTGCGCAGCAAAGCGGTTTTTATTGCTGCCTTGATTACTCAACTTATTATAATCTACGTTTGGTATATTGACCTTATGCCCTATTTATGGTTGAATTTAGTGGGCTGCGTTTTAGTGATGGGAATTGCGGTTTTGTTACAGATTTTACTCCCTAAGAATAATCGGGAAATTATAGTTTTGAAAGAATAAATAGATTGTCAGTTCCAGCGCAGTCGAGAACGGTCAACAGTTCTCAACTTTAGTTTATCCTGAGTTCGGTTAAAGGACACGACCAAATAGATCATTCGTGAATTCGTGGCTAAAATTATTTTCTAAAAACCAATTTAGAAATCCTATTGTTTCCCGAAGCAAAAGCAACACTGTCATTCACAAATTCAATAGCAAAAAAACCTTCTTTTGAAAGCTCTTTCCAATTCTTTCCCCCGTCGCCACTAAAGGAAATACCTGGCGAGCCTACGGCCACAATGCCCTGCCCCTCCATTCCAGGAATGTATTTTACGGAGGAACGATACCCCGGCTCCTTGCCATTGGCTATTAATTTCCAAGTTTTTCCACCGTTTTTGGTTATGGCTTTGTTTCCTTCGTTAAATGATTTGTCCTCCCAATTTCCACCAAATATAATTCCGTTGTCTGCATCTAAAAAATCAATACTGTAAATTCCCGTCATTGCTTTTCCCTGAATTATTGGGGTGTCAAAAATTTCCCATGTTTCCCCTTTGTCGGCAGTG
This sequence comes from Aequorivita sp., assembly GCA_036724225.1. Lineage (GTDB taxonomy): Bacteria > Bacteroidota > Bacteroidia > Flavobacteriales > Flavobacteriaceae > Aequorivita. The sequence goes on along the minus strand of DAIMFZ010000166.1, from coordinate 827 downwards.
TGCATCACTCGCGATTTCTTTCCGCCGGTCGCTACCCAAGCGTTATCGCCAAAAATGGCGATATTGCTATTGCTCGCGGCAAAAGCTGCTTCTCCCCTTTCTACTTTTGGAAGGTTTTCACACGGCATTTTTTTCCATGTATTTCCGCCATCGCGGGTAATGATTACTGACATGCAGTTATCAATGGGGTCGCCAATGGCAATACCTTCGCTTTCATTCCAAAATTTCATGGAATCGTAAAAAACATTTTCGTCCTTTTCGTTGTAAACCTCTTCAATATTGGTGGCTTCACTTCCGTTGAACCCAATTTTATAAAGCACCGCAGGATTGGCGATGCTCAATACAAAAACAGCTTCCTTCGTAGCTGCAATGGAACGGAAATGAAGCAACGAATCGCCGTATTTAATAATCGCAAGTTTTGGGGTGTCGCCATCAATCAAACCCACTTTTCCTTTGTCGGCCGCAAACCAAACCCTGTTTTCGTCTAATGGCTGAATAGCGCGGATGCTCAGACTATCTATAAAAACAGGGGTGATTTTTACGGAATTGAATTCAATATCAGTTTTCTTTTCACAGGAAATGAAGGTTAAAACGGCAAGTAGGATAAAGACGAATCGCATTTTTTTACTTTTTGCCAAAAGTAAGTATTCTAAAATTCCAAATAACAAAAACCTCCCGAAGTCTCGGAACCAAATTTTATTTCTGAATTTATTTTTTTGATTTCGATTTCAGTTTCGATTTCAGTTTCAAAGAGATACCTTTGCAACCGCAAAAGTTTTCAACTAATTGAAAAGCTATAAGTCAACCACGAATACACGAATATTTTA
>DAIMFZ010000165.1:0-5323 GCA_036724225.1 Aequorivita sp. | reverse complement strand
AAAAAGTAAAAAAATATCTTCCCGAACACGACACTAATGGTTTAGATATAAAAATTCTTTCCCCAGAAAAAGCTACCGAATATACTTTGGAACGCGTAAAAGCCGGAAAAGACACCATCTCGGTTTCTGGAAACGTATTACGAGATTATTTGACGGACCTCTTCCCAATTTTGGAACTGGGCACAAGTGCTAAAATGCTTTCCATCGTGCCATTGATGAACGGTGGTGGTTTGTTTGAAACTGGCGCCGGAGGTTGCGCCCCAAAACACGTTGAGCAGTTTTTGGAAGAAAACCATTTACGTTGGGATTCTTTAGGTGAATTTTTAGCTTTAACGGTTTCCTTGGAACATTTGGGAACCAAATACAACAATCCAAAAGCACTCGTTTTAGCAGATGCTTTGGATGAAGCCACTGAAGAATATTTAGAAAACAGCAAATCGCCTTCGCGGAAAGTGAATGAAATTGACAACCGCGGTAGCCATTTCTATTTAGCGATGTATTGGGCAGAAGCGCTTTCAAAGCAAGAAAAAGACCAGGATTTGAAAAACATATTCACTCCAATTGCGAAAGAATTGAAACTTAACGAAGCCAAAATAAATAAAGAAATGATAGTGGTGCAGGGTCATTCTGTAAATATTGGCGGCTATTACAAACCCACAGAGAAGTTGGTGGTTGAAGCAATGCGTCCGAGCAAAACTTTTAATAATATACTGGCGGAAATAAAGTAAATCCCAAAACGTTTCATAAACCTTCAGCCATGCTGGAGGTTTTTTTATACCTAACGAAATAGCATTTGAAAAAAATACTCACTTTTCTACTTTTCTTCGGAAGCATTGCCGCTTTCGCACAGGAAAAATTCACAATCAGCGGGACACTTTCCGAAGCGGATTCTGGCGAAACTCTTTATGGTGTGAACGTGATTATTCCTTCGCTACAAACTGGAACGGTAACAAATCAGTACGGATATTATTCCATCACACTTCCAAAAGACGATTACGAAATTTTATACAGCAGTATTGGGTTTGCTACTCAAAAAATTCAGATTTCCCTTTCCGAAAATTTGAAAAAAGATATTGCGTTGACCACCGATACCGAAAGTTTGGACGAGGTAGTTATTGAAGCCGACGGCGAAAAAACCAACATCCGAAGTTCGCAGATGAGCATTAACAAGCTATCTACAAACACAATAAAAAAAATACCTGTGGTTTTAGGCGAGGTCGATGTTATTAAAGCAATAACGCTACTTCCCGGAGTTTCAAGTGCTGGCGAAGGCGCCAGTGGTTTTAATGTTCGCGGTGGTGCAGCAGATCAAAACCTGATTTTGTTGGATGAGGCCACACTCTATAATTCTTCACATTTGTTTGGCTTCTTTTCGGTTTTCAATCCCGATGCCATCAAAGATTTGACGCTTTACAAAGGCGGAATTCCCGCACGTTACGGCGGACGCATTTCTTCGGTTTTGGACATTTACCAAAAAGACGGAAACAAACGGGAATATCACGCAAGTGGCGGAATTGGATTGGTAGCCAGCCGTTTGCTTTTGGAAGGCCCAATTAAAAAAAACGAAGCTTCATTTTTGATTGGTGGTCGCAGTAGTTATGCACATTTATTCCTTCCGCTTTTTAATAACGACAACGTCGCCTATTTTTACGATTTGAACACCAAACTCAGCTACAATCTTAACGAAAACAACCGTCTCTTTTTATCGGGTTACTTCGGAAGAGATGTTTTTGAAATTTCTGACAGTTTCGCGAATAGCTTCGGAAACACGACATTAAACCTTCGTTGGAACCATCTTTATTCCGATAAATTATTTTCAAACCTTTCATTGATTTATTCAGATTACTATTACGGTTTGGAGCTGAAATTTGTTGAATTCGATTTTGATAGCGGCATCCGAAATTTCAATTTGAAGTATGATTTCACCCACTACATTTCAAACAACATTGATTTACGCTACGGTATAAACAGTATTTATTATAAATTCAATCCTGGCGACGTATCGCCAACTTCCGAAGATTCTGGAATTAATCCCTTTAAGCTGACCGACAAATACGCGTGGGAAAACGCAGCATACTTAGATGCCGAAATTGAAGTTTCCGATAAAATCTCAGTCCAGGCCGGACTTCGTTTATCCACTTTCAACCGTTTGGGGCAGGATCAATTATTTTTATATGAAAACGACAACCCCATAGTTTACAATCAAAGTTTAAACATTTATCAGAAAGCGAAACCCATTGATACCGTTTCTTTCGGCCGAAGTGAAACCATAAAATCCTTCGCCAATTTAGAGCCCCGTTTTTCGATTTCCTATTTATTGACCGATGATTCGTCCATAAAAGCAAGTTATAATAGAATGACGCAGTACATTCACTTAATAAGCAACACCACTTCGCCCACGCCTTTTGATATTTATGCGCCCAGCGGAAAATATATTGAACCGCAATTGGCGGACCAAGTAGCTGTAGGGTATTTCAGAAATTTTGAAAACTATTCTTTGGAAGTGGAAACCTTTTACAAAAAAGTGAAAAACCGATTGGATTATGTTGATGATGCAGATTTGATTGCCAACGACGCCGTGGAACAAATTTTGTTGAAGGGTGAGGCAAGAGCATATGGGCTAGAAATGCTTCTCAAAAAAAATACTGGAAAATTACAAGGCTGGATTGCTTATACGCTTTCAAAAAGTGAACAGCGCACGCCCGGAAGAACGTCAAATGAAAGTGGGATAAACAACAGTGAATGGTACAATTCGCCCTGGGACAAAACGCACGATATTTCAGTTACGGGGCAATTTGAGCTTTCAAAAAAATGGTCGTTTGGGGCAAATTTTATATTCCAAACCGGCATACCAACCACCTATCCCGAAGGGCAATATGAATACAACGGCGTGGTAGTTCCAGTTTATGAGGCCCGCAACAGCAGCAGGCTTTCTTCCTATAACCGTTTGGATTTTTCAGCCACTTGGACTCCCAAACCCGAAAGTGCCAAACGCTGGAAAGGCGAATGGGTTTTTAGTATTTATAATGCTTACAACCGTAAAAATGCTGCTTCAATTAGTTTCAGGGAAAATACGGACATTGGCCAAAACGAAGCCGTTCGACTTTCCATTTTTGGGATAATTCCTTCGGTAACCTATAATTTTAAATTTTAAGCGTATGAAGAAGTTATTTTTAATGGTGATTTTCTTTGGAATGCTAAGCTCATGTGAAGATGTGATTGATGTTGAGCTAAACAACGCTCCACCAAGGCTTGTGGCAGAGGCAAATCTAAACATTTGGGAAAATGGCAATACGAGTTCGACGGTCCGTTTAACAACAACTGCTCCTTTTTTTGACAATAACGTACTTTTCGTTACCGATGCAGAAGTTAACGTTACGGATCAAAATGGCATAGTGTACCCTTTCAATTACACCCAAGATGGTGTTTATGTGTCAAACATTGCTCTTCAACTCAACTTAAATTATAAATTGACCATAATTTACAAAGACGAAACCTATACCGCTACTGAAAAACTTTACACGGTTTCTCCTTTGGAATATGTTGAACAACGCGATGATGGAGGTTTTACTGGAGAAGATATTGAATTGAAAGCATTTTTTACAGACCCTGCTGGGGAAAGAAACTTTTACTTTTTTGAAGGACTTTCGGAAAGAGGCGATGTTCTTGATGTTTATAACGACGAATTTTTTGATGGAAACACCATTTTTGGATATTATTTAGTGGAAGATTTAGCGCCCGGAGACGAGGTACAATTCAATATATACGGTGTAAGCGAAGCGTATTATAACTTTATGTATATCCTTTTACAACAAACCAGCGACCAAGGAGGCGGCCCTTTTGAAACCCAACCAGCAACCGTTCGTGGCAATATTGTGAACCAAACGAATCCTGATAATTATCCGTTGGGTTATTTCAGAATTTCAAAAGTTTCAACACTTAATTATACCGTTCAATAAAAATAATTATTTAGTCGTAAATTTGAAGATGAGTTTTATCAAAACAACCGAAACCGATTCAAAATACAATCATTTGGAAAAAATGAGCATTTTTGAATTACTTCAAAATATCAATAACGAAGACAAGACCGTTGCTTTTTCAGTTGAAAAATCACTTCCACAGATTGAAAAGCTCACTGAAAAAGTAGTTGAAAAATTAAAAGCTGGTGGAAGGTTGTTCTACATTGGCGCAGGCACGAGTGGTCGTTTGGGAATAGTGGACGCCAGTGAATGTCCGCCCACCTTTGGCGTTCCACCCAATTTGGTTATTGGATTGATTGCAGGTGGAGACACAGCCATCCGAAAAGCAGTTGAATTTGCGGAAGACTCCGAAAATCAAGGCTGGGAAGACCTACAGAAAGAAATCATTTCAAAAAAAGATATCGTTATTGGCATTGCGGCTTCGGGTACTACACCCTACGTAATTGGAGCGTTGAATAAGTGCAATGAGAAAAATATTCCTACAGGATGCATAACTTGTAATGAAGGAAGTCCGTTGGCTATTACTGCGAAGTTTCCAGTAGTTGTAATCGTGGGTCCTGAATTCGTCACGGGCAGTTCGCGTATGAAAGCTGGAACGGCCCAAAAACTGGTTTTAAATATGATATCTACAACTGCAATGATTCAATTGGGCAGAGTGAAAGGAAACAAAATGGTAGATATGCAGTTGAGCAACAACAAGCTCGTCGATCGAGGTGTACGAATGATAATGATCGAGTTGAATATTTCAGAAAATGAAGCGCAAGCACTTTTGGAAAAACATAAAAATGTTCGGAACGCCATAAATAATTTTCAAAATGGGTAGAGAACACACAGATTTCGATTTATTGAAAAAGGGCCTAAAATTTATGGCTTTTGCTTTGCCTTTGCTTTTTTTATGCCCTTATTTACTAACCTTGTCTTTTCTTAACAAAGAAACATTTATGTTCTTCGTGTTTCTTTTCTTCGGAATAATTGCCGGTGCTGGTGCTTTTTACCTTTGTTTTAAAGGGATAAACACTATTATGAAATCAATTTTTTGATAGTTCCCTTTACCTTCGCCGGATTACTATTTCGAAAATAATCAAAATCTTTTCACATTATCCCATAAAAAAACCCCTCCATTTTACAATGAAAGGGTTTTAAAGGAAGGCGCTTGGATATAAAAACGCCCGGGGCGATAAAGCATTGCGCTGTTCCAGTCTAGTGCTGGTCTGTGCCCCGGCCACCCACCACCGTGGGAGCACAGATCTGGCCAAAAAAAAGACCCAACCAAATAATTGATTGAGTCTTTAAAGGAAGGCGGCGACCTACTCTCCCACGAGTGCAGTACCATCGGCGCAAAC
>DAIMFZ010000164.1:0-5440 GCA_036724225.1 Aequorivita sp. | reverse complement strand
TTTTAAAAGAATAGTTTTCGATTACAATGGCGACGAGCACAAACCAAACTATTTGATAATTGGTTGGGGCACACTTCTTTTCAAAGGAATTCTTTCAGAAATGTCCATAGAATACAAATTATTCTCGCCCGAAGGAGTCCCACTTCGTGCTACAGTTACGGCAAGTTTCAAAGGAGTTGTGGACGAAATTTTAAGATTGGCAAAGGAAAATAACAATTCTCCCGATCTAACTCATATAAGGATTGTAAAGGAAGGCGATACACTGCCATTAATGACTTTCAGAATTTATGGCGATTCAAAATATTATTTACAGGTTGCCGCCGCCAATAATCTTACAAATTTTCGCAGATTGAAACCTGGGCAGCAAATCAAATTTCCACCGATAGAAAAAGTTTCCTAAGATGCCGAACATTAGAACCATAGAAACTTCCAGAAGTGCAGATTTAGTGACCTTCAAAATATTGATTGAGGGCACTGAAATTTCGTCTGCATATCAAGTAAAAAATATTTCTGTGGAAAAAGAAATCAACCGAATTCCTTTTGCACAGCTCGTATTTTTTGATGGCGAAGCTGCTTCACAAGATTTCAGTTTGAGCAATGAAGACTTTTTGGTTCCGGGAAAGAAAATAGAACTAAAAGCAGGCTATCACAGCGATGAGGAAACTATTTTCAAAGGAATAATCATAAAACACAGTATTAAAATCCGCGAGAGCAATTCGGTTTTGATTGTTGAATGTCGCGATGAAGCCGTGAAAATGACCATTGGCAGAAAAAGCAATTTTTATTATGACAGTAAGGATAGTGATATTATTGAAGAAATAATAGGTAAATATTCCCTCGATACTGAGATTGAATCCACTTCATTCACAAATAAAGAAATGGTTCAATATCGCTCTTCCGATTGGGATTTTATAATGACGCGAGCCCAATTAAATGGAAAGATTTCCACCGTTGATGACGGAAAAATCAAAATTTCAAAACCAGATTTTTCACAAACTGAAATTGCCACTATTGCCTTCGGTTCCACTTTACTCGATTTTGATGCCGAAATGGATGTCCGAAATCAATTCAACACAATTACAGCTTACGGTTGGAATCCTTCCGAACAGGAAATTGTGGAAGCTGAAGCCACCGATCCGGGAATTTCTTTAAACGGGAATATTTCTACTTCAGATTTAGCGGATGTAATCAATCTCGAAAACCTCGAATTGAAACACGGCGGAAATTATAATTCCACCCAATTACAAAATTGGAGTGATGCTAAAAATCTTTTTCAACAACTTTCAAAAACTCGCGGACGTGTTAAATTTCAAGGAATTCCAACAGTAAAACCCGGAACGATTTTAAAATTAGAAGGTGTTGGCGACCGATTCAACGGGAAAATATTCATCAGTGCCGTACGTCACGAAATTGCAGAAGGCAATTGGACGGTTGATGCGGAATTTGGAATGAACCCTAAATGGTTTAGTGAAACTTATGATATTTCAGAATTGCCTGCTTCTGGAATTATTCCCTCGGTGAGTGGATTACAAATCGGGGTAGTTTCCCAATTGGAATCCGATCCCGATGGCGAAGACAGAATTTTAGTGAAAATACCTATCATCAACAATGACGAACAAGGCATTTGGACGCGCGTCGCAACTTTAGATGCAGGAAACAATAGAGGTTCTTTCTTCTTACCGGAAATTGGCGATGAAGTAATTGTAGGTTTTATAAATGACGATCCAAACCATGCCGTAATTCTCGGAATGCTTCACAGCAGCGCAAAACCTGCTCCGTTGACAGCTTCCGACGACAATCACGAAAAGGGATTTGTGACCCGTAGCGAAATGAAATTGATTTTCAACGACGACAAAAAATCCATCATAATAGAAACTCCTGCGGGTAAAAAAGTGACAATAGATGAAGATTCCGGAAAAGGGTTCAGCATAAAAGCAACCGGCGATTGTAATAGTGAGGCAAGGAATATAAACGTAAAAGCAAATGCCCAATTTAAAGCCGAAGGAAGCGCTGGAGCTGAAGTTTCAACCAGTGCCGTTGCAGTTTTAAAAGGATCATTAGTTCAAATAAATTAAAGTCCCCTAACCCCAAAAGGGAAATTGCGCAAAAAAATAAAAAATAACAATAAATAATAAGATATGCCTTCCGCAGCCCGAATAAACGATATGCACATTTGCCCAGTAATAAATCCCAACGGAAGTCCACACGTTGGTGGACCCATACTTCCAACGGGTGCACCAACCGTGCTTATTGGCGGAATGCCCGCAGCGAGAGTTGGCGATATGGCTACCTGTGCGGGACCACCGGATTCAATAATCATGGGTTCTTCATCGGTACTGATTGGCGGAATGCCAGCAGCGCGTGTGGGGGACAGCACGGCACATGGCGGAACAATTGTTTTGGGAGAGTTCACTGTATTAATAGGAGGATAATTATGAATACATCAGAAATATTTTTAGGCGAAGGATGGAGTTTTCCGCCACATTTTGATAAAAAAACTGGGGAATTAGTTACAACTGCTGGTGTTGTAGACATCAACAAAAGTCTCGAAATCCTTTTATCAACCCGTTTGGGCGAACGGATTATGCTTCCCAATTACGGTTGCAATTTGGAAGAACTATTATTTCAACCGCTTGATGTAACCTTAAAGACATATATAATTGAACTTATAAAAACTGCAATTCTGTATTACGAACCGCGAATTGACACACAAACAATATCGCTGGATACTACAAATGAACTGAGTGGCGAGATTTTAATAAATATTGAATACGTGGTTCGAATTACAAATTCACGGGCAAATATGGTATTCCCATTCTATAAAACCGAAGGCACTGAAGTATAAAAAAAACAATGACAAAAATCTGCGAAAATAAATTCCTGATAAACCATAAGGGCACCGAACAAACCCAAAGGTCACTCAGCGCCATGCTTCCGGAAAATCTAAATCTGAACGATTTTTCAACGGAAGACTGGATGAAGTTTGCCTATAATTTTGCTTCGGAAATAAATTATTTTTCAGTAGAAAATGCCATAATTCCGTCGGGAAATTGGGAGTCATTTTTTATTGAAAAAGATAAAATCAAAAACTTTCTTTCTGAAGTTGAAACTTCTAATCGCCTCTCCCCTCACCTCACGCTTTTTATATGTTTTCTGAAATTACTCGAAATTTCCAAAACGCATTTCAATGCGCTCACAAAAAGACATTTGGATTTCTATTACAACGAAATTCTTCAAATTGACAAAAAAGCTCCGGTTGCTGATAGTGTTCATCTAATTTTTGAATTGGCCAAAAATTTTTCTGAATCCAAAGTAGATGAACACACGCTACTGGAGGCTGGAAAAGATGCTTCGGGAAAACGAATTCAATATGCAACCGATAAAGAAGTGGTTATCAACAAAGCCAAAATCACTTCAATTAAAAGTGTATATCACCATAGAAAAACCAACAATTTAAACCCGAATGAGTTTAACGGACTTTTCGTTGCGCCAGCAGTAAATTCCGCAGATGGCAAAGGAGAGCCATTTAAAACCGATGCAAATTGGTTGCCTTTTGGCTATCCAACCCATTTTAAACCATCAGTTCCATTGCAAACCCCAAATCTTGGATTTGCAATCGCAGCGCCAACTTTAAATTTAGTTGAAGGAGAACGCACTGTTCAAACGATTTTCACTCTTGAAAAATCAATTCCAGTTTTCAATATTTCACAGGTTATTGAATGTATTGATGTTTATGCAACGGGAGAAAAAGGTTGGTTGGGTCCATTTAAAATTTCAGCTTCGGCAAATGGTTTTACCTCTGTTGTTGGAAATAAAACAGTCCAACTTTGCCTAAAAATTGACAAAACAGAAAAAGCAATTATTCCCTATAACAATGAAATTCATAAAGAAAATTTTGAAACCAATCAGCCTATATTTCGATTTCTGCTAAAAACAATACAACCCGATTTCAGCATAGGTTATCAGCTTTATACCGAATTGCTTCAGAAAAAAGTAAAAAAAGCAACCGTAAAGGTTTCGGTTTCTGAAGCTGAAAAATTACAGTTGAAAAATGATTTTGGAAATCTCGCCGCGGATAAGCCTTTTTTCCCTTTCGGAACACAGCCTATGGAACGTTCCGCGTTTTATATTGATTATCCGGAAATGTTCAGCAAAAAATGGGATACAGTATCGCTTCACGCTTCGTGGCTAAATACTCCAGCCGATTTCAAACAACATTATATTGCCTATAGAAAAGACGATACCAATTTCAATCTTTCGCCAAATCTGTATTTTCAAACACTGTATTTCAACTTTAACACTGTATCCAAAAAATACGTACAACCTTTAGGTTTAAACTTTAATCTTACAAACAGCCCCAATAATCTGTACGTAACTGGAAACGATTATTTTAAAGCAAAAGTTTCCGTAGAGAACAATGAAAATTTGGTAACCGTGAACGATGCGTTTCCACTTTTCACCAAAAATGGGGAAATCTTCGAAAGTAATCTTTCAATCAATAATGCAAATTATACAACTGGGAAAAACGGGCCAATAAAACTTTCATTGAACCAATCATTTTTGCACGCACTGTTTCCAAAAGTGTATGCCCTCGCACTTTCCACGGAAGAAGATACCGTGATTCCAAATGAGCCATATACGCCCATTATTGAAAAAATGGAGCTTTCCTATTCGGCTAGCCAAGAAGTTGTATTCGGTGTTTCACAAACTGCAAATCTTGAAAAAATACAGTTATTTCACGAGCATCCTTTCGGGCAGGCTGAAACTTCTGAAACTTTGGTTCCAACTTACTGTGCGGGCGGCGAACTGTATTTAGGACTTGAAAATACCGAAGCTCTGCAACAAGTCCAACTTTTGTTTCAATTACTTGTGGGCACTGAAAATCCTTTGGCGGAAAGCTTTTCTTCTACCGAAAAAATTTCTTGGGCGGTACTTTCAAACAATTCTTGGATGGAGCTTTCGAGCGATTATTTGTTGGGAAATACGACCGATAATTTCTTAAAAACTGGAATTGTGACAATCACAATTCCACGTGAAGCTTCTGAAAATAATACGTTGTTATCTTCAGGATTGGTTTGGTTACGTGCGAAAAGTCCAAAAAGCTTCGATGCGGTTTGTAGATTTATAAATATTCACGCGCAAGTAATTACTTCAACTTTCATAAATAATGGCAATGAACTTTCGCCTCTTGAAAATGGTTTGCCCGCCGAAACAATCAGCAAACTTACCGAGCGCGATTCTGCAATAAAAAGCGTTTTACAGCCTTACAATTCCTTTGGCGGAAAACCCGAGGAAAACGATGAAAGTTACTATCGCCGTGTGAGCGAACGAATCCGCCACCGCGACCGTGCCATTTCACTATGGGATTATGAGCATTTGATTCTTCAAAAATTTCCGGAAGTTTATAAAGTGAAATGTCTCAACCACACAAAAGCCAATG
>DAIMFZ010000163.1:0-5451 GCA_036724225.1 Aequorivita sp. | reverse complement strand
ATGCTTGGGCAAGATGGTTGTTTTCAATGGCGTTTTCCAAAGTATTGGTAATTGCCTGTTGCCCAACAACGTCTTTAAAAACGGTGGGGCGGTACTTTCGGGCTGATACAATGAAGTGTTCCATATTTAAAAGGAGACTTAAGACGTAGGACTTTTAGACTTAAGGCAAATGGTTTTATAAATTTCAACAAATATAGATATGAACATTGGGTTTTAAAAAAATAGCTGTTCGTATTTTCCCATATTTATTAACATTGGAGTACTTTTGCGCAGCAGGCCGCCTTATCGCTGCCGAAGTCAATTCGGGAGAGGAAAGTCCGGACACCATAGGGAAGCATAGCGGCTAACGGCCGTCATCGTCCATAGCTTTTGCGAAGGAGGAAAGGACAAGTGCAACAGAAAGGATGTACAGGTAATGCTGTAGTGAAATCAGGTAAACTCTATGCGGTGAAATGCCACGTAAACCTGTGCTTGAGGGTACCCGCCCGATGCAGGAGGGTAGGCAGATGGAGCGTTTCGGTAACGGAACGCCTAGATAAATGATAAGGCTCCAATGTTAAATTGGGGACAGAACCCGGCTTATAGGCCTGCTTTTTTTAAAACAAAATTTTAGTTTTCTTTTCCTTTGGCATTACATTCAACAACCCACTGTTCTGCATCTTCTAGGCTTTTGAACACTTCAAAAGGCCAATTGTAAAATGATTTTTCGAAACGTGCATTCTTTAAACAGCTTTCGGTGTAACAGACAATTGCGAGACATACCATTTTTGGATATCTGATATTGTAGAGTTCAGGGCTTAAATTTATGGCATGTTGGTTTATCCGATTATCAATGTATCCGAAATTTCTATCGAAATAATATTTTCCAAATACTTCATGGATTTCCGCAACGTGCTCTATTTCAATTAAAATACCTTCCTTTACTGTTGCAACTACGCAATGTTCAGTTAATTCCAAGCGAACGAAATCTAACTCAATGATTTGGTTTGTAAACGACAAAATGTTTTTTTTATTTAATTAAAAAAACTGAATACGGAACTTCCGTACTTACGGGCTTCAACAAAATGTGGAAATGAGGAAAGATCATTCTGCTTTGCGTGTTCAATAATAAATATTCCTTCGGGTTCTAACAAGGAATTCCCGAAAATATCTTCAATCAAATTTCTCAAAATTTCTGCGGTAAACTCATAAGGTGGGTCTGCAAAAATGATGTCATATTTTCCGGAAGCATTCTGCAAATACTTGTTTACTTCGGATTTTATTGCGGTAATTGGAAAGGAAAATTCCTCCGAAACTTTGTTGATGTACTGAATGCAACCGTAGTGTGCATCAACAGAAGTTATGTTAGGAACGCCCCGCGAAGCGAATTCAAAACTGATGTTTCCCGTACCACTGAAAAGGTCTAACACCGTAATTTCCTCAAAATAATAACGAACGCGAAATATGTTAAAAAGTGCCTCTTTGGCAAAATCAGTCGTTGGGCGAACGGGTAGGTTTTTTGGCGCTGTGAGTCTTCGGCCTTTATATGTGCCTGAAATTATTCGCATTTAAAGTGTGTTTTGTAAAATAAAGTGACGGTGTAGCTTTTCTTCGGAATCAATCTTTATTTGGGAAGTATTTGTTTCAGCAAATTCAATATTGCGAATATAAGTGTAGGCAATTTTATAATTATCATCATCTTTTTCAATTTCACCACAAAGTAATACAGGAAGATTTTCTGGGTTCAGGTTTAACTGTTCCATACAGAAAAGTGTGTAATAGATAAAATCTTCAGGGGTTTTATAAGTATAACTATTGCAAAGTTGAAGATTTCCGTTTTTCAAAACGATGCAATCGAAACTGTTTTTTTGAAAGTGGAGGTACATTCTGGGCAACGACTGTTTTTCATTTTCGAGAATAGTTTTTAATAGTATTGTAATGGAATGGAAATAGCTAAATGAGCCGTATTTCTCAAAGAAAAAATTGTTGATGTTCATAAACGGCACATAAACCACAACAATTTCCTGGTTATCCAAAACATCGTGCGCCATATAATCATTGGCCAATATTTTTGAATTGAATTTTAAATATTCGCTTGCCTTTGTTTCGTCAAAAAGAGAAACCGGCACGAGACTATAAACTGGTGTGGAATAGATAACCGTTACTTCGGAAAAACTTCCGTTCAAAACATCATTTTTGAACATGATGGATTCAATATCCATTAACAGTTCCTCTGGCGTAGTGCTGTGGTCCAAGGTTTTTTCAATAAAAAAAACAACTTGGGCGCTTTCAGGGTCTGTTACCAAAAAAGAAAGCCCGTTCAAGGAAACTTGAACGGACAGTCTGTTTAATATTGTATTTTGTATGTTATTTTTCTTTTGGAGCATCATAAATTTTTGGCCAGTTTCCGGAAGTATTCACGTCTTCCAACGAACCTACTTTAATGTCTGGCCCATTAACACCATCTACAGATTGAACTTGCATTTCCTGCGCCAAAAGGTCTTTGTTTAAATCGCCCAACACAACTTTTTTTGAAACTTTGGCTTCAAAAACGGAATAGGAGGCATCGTTCCTTTCAATTTTTCCCGCTTTAAGGTCAAATTTAGCATTTACACCATCCACAGGTACATTCATCATTGTTTTATAGCGGTCTGAATTTTTGAAAAGTGAATCCTTAACGGGAGTAAAACCTAAAGTATCAATTAATGATTTTTCAATAAAATAACCTTCACTGATTCCGAAAGCCTTGTTTTTAGCAACGTCGGCATAACTTGTGTCGCGTCTTTGTGTGATTGCAAATTTTGCAGTTTCAACAAAATTCACCAAACTATCCCAGTCTCCAGTAAAACGTCCTTTGATTTCCTTGTGAGCAAGCTCTGCGGCCTGAATATCTTTCAAATTTTCAATTACTTTGGCGTAGCGTGCTTCTTTAACTTTATTGAACTCTACGGGGCCAATAACCGAGCTCCACAATTTCCATCCCAAAAAGATGATGACAATCCAAAGAACAATCTGAATTACTAATTTCATTATTGATAGTGTTTAAGTGTTGATTTACTAAAAGGTCTATCGCAAATCTACAATTTTTTTTTGTTCGTAAAAGTATATTGCGAAAAAATCATACCTATCTTTAAACCCTCATTGATAGCGGTAAATGATGAATGTATCTGAACTTTATAGTTTTTTAAAAAATGATTTTCCACATAAAACAACCATCAAACAGGATATTGCGCTCCAATTGTTGGCCAAATTTGTGTTGGGCACTAACCAAAATGAAACGTTTTTGCTGAAAGGATATGCGGGTACAGGAAAAACCACGATTGTAGGTTCGTTGGTAAAAAATTTACCGAAAGTAAAAAAACGCTCGGTATTGTTGGCGCCAACGGGAAGGGCGGCAAAAGTTATCAGCAACTATTCAAACAAACAAGCTTTTACAATCCATAAAAAAATATATTTTCCGAAGGTGGAAAAGGGCTCTGTATCCTTCAAGTTGCAGGAAAACAAGCACCGAGATACCATTTTTATTGTAGATGAAGCCTCGATGATTCCAGACATCAATCAGGATTCAAAACTCTATGACACCGGCTCGTTGCTGGATGATTTGATGCAGTATGTGTACAGCGGCAACAACTGCAAATTGTTGTTGATAGGCGATTCGGCACAGTTGCCCCCAGTGCATCTTTCTATAAGTCCCGCACTGGATGCTCGGGTTTTGGAAAACCAATACAACCGTGAAGTTATTTTGCTTGAACTGGACGAAGTGGTACGCCAACAAAAGGACAGCGGTATTTTGGAGAATGCCACAAAAATCAGGGAGCGTTTGGACGATGAATTGTATGAAGCTTTCAAGTTTTCAGGGAAAAATTTTCCAGACGTTATTCGCCCAACAGACGGTCAGGAAATTATGGATGCTATAAATGACAGCTATTCCGCCTTGGGAAATGAAGACACGGTGATTATTGTGCGTTCCAACAAGCGAGCAAACCTATACAACCAAAGCATTCGCGAACGCATTTTGTTTCAGGAATCAGAACTTTCGGCTGGCGATTATTTAATGGTGGTAAAAAACAATTATTTTTGGGTGGACAATACCAGTGAAGCCGGATTTATTGCCAATGGCGATATAGTGGAGGTTTTGGAAATCTTCTCTTTTAAAGAATTTTACGGTTTCCGTTTTGCGGAAGTAAAATTAAGAATGGTGGATTATCCAAATATGAAACCACTGGAAACCGTGCTGCTTTTAGACACACTTACTTCCGAGAGCCCTTCGCTCACTTATGATGAATCCAATAAACTATATCAGGAAGTTATGAAGGATTACGCTTCCGAAAAATCCAAATACAAGAAGTTTTTGGCAGTGAAAAACAACAAATATTTCAATGCACTGCAAGTGAAATTCAGTTATGCCATAACCTGCCACAAAAGTCAGGGAGGGCAGTGGAACACCGTTTTTGTGGAGCAGCCGTATCTTCCCAATGGAATTGACAAAGAATACCTTCGCTGGCTTTACACAGCCGTTACTCGCGCTCGTGAAAAATTATATTTAATAGGTTTTAAGGATGAATTTTTTATGGAATGACGGATGTTCTGCGTTTGAAGACCGATGAAGATGAAATTTGTATTTTTATAACTTCTAAACACTTCAACTTAAAAAATGGACACTTTCAATATAATAATCAGTATTTTTCTTGGCATTGGGCTTGCGGCAGCGGTTGGGTTCCGGGTGTTCCTGCCTTTATTGGTGTTAAGTTTGGCAGGTTTTTATGACTTAATTCCATTAAACGAAAGCTGGCAATGGGTGGGCAGCCTTACTGTTGTAATCACTATGGGAGTAGCCACTTTGATTGAAATTTTTGGATATTATATTCCGTGGTTGGACAATTTGCTAGACACTATAGCACTGCCGTTGGCGACTTTAGCCGGAACCGCCGTTATGGTTGCCACAGTTACGGATTTGAGTCCAGTAGTAACTTGGACTTTGGCCATAATTGCCGGCGGCGGGACTGCGGCAGCAATAAAGGGGAACACTTCAGCGGCGCGCTTAGCTTCCAGTACAACCACTGGGGGACTTGCAAATCCAGTATTGACCACCGTAGAAACGGGTACTTCCGTAGTTATGGCGGTAGCTTCCATCATTGTTCCTATTATAGCCTTTGTCTTGGTTTTGTTTCTATTTTTTATAATTTTTAGATTTTATAAAAAGCTTCGGAAAAAACGATTGCCACGAACATAATCTTCTTATTTTTGAAATCATTTTAAAAACTTTGTCTTGAAAATAATAGCAATGATTCCCGCGCGCTACGGTGCGTCCCGCTTTCCCGGAAAATTGATGCAGGATTTAGCTGGTAAGCCCGTAATTGTTAGGACGTATGAAGCCGCCAATGCCACAAATCTCTTTGATGAAGTTTATGTAGTAACGGACAGCGTTGAGATTTTTCAGGAAATTGAAGCCAACGGAGGAAAGGCCATTAT
>DAIMFZ010000162.1:0-5481 GCA_036724225.1 Aequorivita sp. | reverse complement strand
ATCAACGTTCGCAGCCGCGATTTGCAAAGTGTGGTGGCCGATGTGCAGAAATTGATTGACGATAACATAAAACTACCGGTAGGTTACACAATTGATTACGGCGGGCAGTTTGAAAACCTGCAAAGTGCGAAGGATCGGCTATTAATAGCCGTTCCCGTAGCCTTATTGCTGATTTTCGTTCTGCTTTATTTCGCATTTAATTCCGTAAAGGAAGCGTTGATGATTTATTCGGCAATCCCTTTGGCGGCTGTAGGTGGCGTATTGTTGCTTTGGATTCGCGACATGCCTTTTAGCATTTCGGCAGGAGTTGGGTTTATCGCGCTATTTGGGATTGCGGTGCTCAACGGGATTGTGTTGATAGAACATTTTAAAGAACTTAAAAAAGAAGGAATGAGAGATAAAATTGAACTCATCGTTCAGGGCACAAAAGACCGTTTACGCGCGGTTTTGTTGACTGCTTCTGCAGCAGCACTCGGTTTTTTACCGATGGCCATTTCCACCAATGCAGGAGCCGAGGTTCAACGACCATTAGCTACCGTGGTTATTGGCGGTTTGATAACGGCTACGTTTTTAACCTTGATCGTCCTGCCGGTGCTATTTTCAATATTTGATTCAGATAAAAAGAAAAAAGTTTTGAAATTTAAGAGAAAAGCTTTGCCGATGACCCTCATCATATTATTTCTGGGTTTTTCAGGAATGGCACAGGAAACTTCCAAAACCTTGGAAGATTTACAACAAATGGCTTTGGAAAACAACGCCAGTCTAAAAGCTTCTTCGCTTCAAGTTGATGAAGCAGATGCCCTGATTGGAAGTGCTTTCAATTTTGAAAAAACTACTGTTTTTTATGAATTCGACGAGAATAATATGGCACCAAACAATGTGCCGCTCAAAGTTTTTGGCGTACAGCAAGGATTCCTTTTCCCGACGGTTTATTTTGCCGAAAAAGATGTAAACCAGCGTCAATTTGAAATGCAAAGCAGTCTATACGAACTTCAAAAACGAGAAACGGAAGGCTTGGTTGTTGCTGCGTATTATCAATTTCAATTTGAAAAAAACAGGGAACGTGTTTACGAAAGTTTGGACAGTCTGTATCAGAATTTTGCCCACGCAGCGCAACGCCGTTTTGAACTTGGGGAAACCAATTATTTGGAAAAAATAACCGCTCGCGCCAAACAGCGACAGTTGGAAACCGATTACCGGCAAAGCAAGGAAGATGTGAAAATTGCAATGGAACGTTTAAAAATGGTTGTACAATCAAAAGATAGTTTGATGATTACGGAACAGCCTTTGGAAAAACTGCAGGTTTCGTTGTCAAATTTGGAAGCACATCCAGCAATAGATTATTACCAAAATAGAAATGACTTTTTTGAAGCAAAACAAAGGCTCGAAAAGCAGCATTTACTTCCGGATATCAGTCTTTCCTATTCTTTGGGAAGTAATTCGGGCTTGAGCCAAAATTTATACGCCTATCAAGTTGGGCTTAAAATCCCGTTACTTTTCAGCGGCAATGCTTCAAAAATAAAAGCCTCAAAAATCGCGGCGGAAGTAAGTCAGCAGCAAACGGAGGATTATAAAATTCATTTGGATTCACGGAAAGTTCAATTGCTCAATGAAGTTTCAAAATATGAAGAAGCCCTTCAATATTATGAAACGGAGGGAAAATCACTTTCCGAAGAAATTCTGAAAACGGCAAATGTCAGTTTTAAAAATGGGGAAATAGACTTCTTTCAATACATTCAAAGTCTTGAAAATGCTTATGAAATTGAACTGCAGCATTTAGAAAATCTCAACAATTACAATCAAGCGGTTATCGCTATCAACTATTTAATTCTATAAAATATTCGCTATGAAATATATAAAATCACTTTTGTTGCTTTCAATTTTAGTTTTAGCAGCTTGCAACAACCCAAAAACGGAAGAGACTTCGCTCGAAATGCCTTCGGAAGAAAACAATCCAGGAATAATCCATCTTTCAAAAGCACAGTTCGAAAACGCAAAGATGGAAGTGGGCCATCTCACCGAAAAACCCTTTGCCGAAACAGTACAAACCAGCGGAATGATTGACGTGCCGCCGCAAAGTAGAGCTGTGATAAGTGCTTTTTCGGGAGGTTATATAAAAAACACTCCCTTATTGGTTGGCAATAAAGTTTCCAAAGGACAGCGTTTGGTAACGCTTGAAAATCCAGAGTTTATCACGATGCAACAAAATTATTTGGAAACCGCCGAGCAACTTTCATATTTAAAATCGGAGTTTGAGCGGCAGAAAATAATGTTTGATGAAAAAATCACTTCGCAGAAAAGTTATCTAAAAGCCGAAAGTGAATATAAATCGAATTTGGCGCGATACAACAGCTTGAAGAAAAATCTTGAGATGCTCAACATAAATCCCACTTCTGTTGAGGCTGGAAACATTGTTTCCCAAGTGAATATATACAGTCCGATAGATGGAAACGTCACACAAGTTTTAGTGAATACGGGCACCTATGTTTCACCAGCCGACAAGATTATGGAAATAATGAACACGGACCATATTCACTTGGAATTGAAGGTTTTTGAAAAGGATCTGCTTCAACTGAAAAAAGGTCAGGAAATACTTTTTACCGTGCCCGAAGCTTCAAAAGAAATTTTTAAAGGTGAGGTTCATTTGGTTGGAACTTCTATTGATCCAAACACCCGAATTGCATTAATCCACGGGCATATTGCTGAAAAAGATGAGCAAAACTTCACAGCGGGAATGTTTGTGGATGCTCAGATTGTTACGGGCACTTCAAACCAAATGGCACTTCCTGAAAATGCTGTAGTGGAACTGGAAGGAAAAAATTATGTTTTGCTCATTGAAAATGAAAATGCTGAAGAATTTGAAATTCATTCCGTAGAAGTGAAAATAGGGGCTATTTATAATGGTTACATAGCAATTGAAAACACTCCTGAGTTTAAGGTAGATAGCAAATTTTTAACCAAAGGTGGCTTCGTCTTGTTGCAGGAGGAAGGTGGGGGAGAACACAGTCATTAATAGTTATTTTATTGTATTTTATTTACAGAATTGACGGTTTTCCACCTCAACATGGCACAAATAACGAAACGTTTAAAAGTTTTCCACTTTTGTCAAAGAGAAGATGTAATTGGTTGTTGGATTCTATTCCGTCGGGGATGACGAAAGTTTTGTATTCTTTATCGGTGTCTGAAACATTCCAACTATCCGCTTTGTAAAAGATGGATTTTAATTCATTTATTGTAGTTTTTTCGGTAATAGTTCCTTTATCGGTTTGAATTTTTAGGCCACTTTTCGGCATAAAAACGGTTAGCCATGCGGCTCGGTTGGCTACGTTGAGTTCAAATTTTAAATTGGAGAACTCAAGATATCGAATGGGTTCTTCGTCAAAATAAGTTCCGCATTCAGGCGGTTCTTTAGGCGAAGTGATTTTTCCTTTTCCCAATAGTGTTTCGTACTCTTTTAAAGTGCCCGTTAATGGTATGGAGGCATTATCAGCGTTTTGTAATTCAACAATGGAAAGATATTCGCGTTCATCATTATTCTCTTTGTGCAAAGCGGTGAAAGTATTGATGAACTCTCCGTTTTTATAGCTGTATTCCACGGGTATTTCTGGCAGACTTTCATCTTTATTGCCCACGAGATTGCCCTGGATTTTTCCATTACTTATAGATTTCAAAAATAAAATACGTTCTCTAAAATCTCCGCCTGCCTCTATTTGTGTTATGTATTTCCAGTGATTATTTTGGTTTAAAAATGCTGCATAATGTGCATCCCAATTATTGCCTCCGCCACGGCCTTCAATGGAAAAAAATAGCATTGCATCTTCAGAACCGTTCCCGTCCAAATCGCCTCGGAATATTTTAATTAGGTATTCGTTGAAGTGAAATTGTTTCTCATCTTCCAAGCCTAAATCCGCAATAAATTTTTTATCGGATTTTGCGATTTCAAAAGCGTTCATTATGGCAATACTGTCATTTTGTGGCGTATTGATTTCAGCGTTTTCACTTTTCACCACTTTATCTTCTTTGGAAAATGAGTTGCCATTAACGCAGCTAATTGTAACAATGACTGTCAAAGCTGCTATTCCTGTTATTAAAAATGTTGTTTTCATCTGAATAAATATTTAGCAATCGTTCACCACTTTTAAATCTGCTGCTTTTTTCAAGGGTTTTTGTAAATCGTTTTTATCGGAAAGAAAGAGAAAAATGTGCATTGATTCATAAAAGTCTGATAAATTCAATACCAAATCCAGAAGTCCGTCGCCATTCATATCTCCCGCCCAAATAACCTTTGGCTTTACTGATATCATTTGTGGGATGGTTGCAATTGTATACGTTACATTTTCGGGGGCAGAAATGGTGAGCATATAATCATCGATTTGGATATCGCCCAAATCGTCTTCGCTCATTTCTTTAATTGTTACTGACGGAATAATTTGCCCCTCATTGTTTTTACAATTTCCCATAGGGGAGAGGCTATATTCCTTTCCGCTGAAATTAAATGTAAGGTTGCGTTCGGGAAATAATGCTTTATCTTCTATTGTGGTAATCGGCTTTTCCATCATTCCTTCAAAAGGTGTAAAAAACATAATTGTATTTTCGTGAATGGCTTTTATTACCATTACGTCTTCGCCCACACATTCGTCACGGCCATAAGTAATTAACAGCTCGGCTTTACCGATTTTCCAATCTCCGGTTTTTTCATCTTTGTAAAATTCATACCAATCTTTATTCTTTATATTTTGCGGATAGCCAGTACTTTCTTTTCGGTATTGAACGGGTAAAAGCATTTCAACGGGAGTGAACACTCCTCTTTCATTAACATATTCAACTGATTGTATTGTAGCGGAAGAATTTTCTGAAAGGTCAGTGGAAATTCCATCAGATTGTTTAATTCCGTTTTGGCAGGAAATAATTACTAAAGAAATTGCTGTGAAGAGAAACGTTTTTATGCGATATGGTGTTTTCATATTTCTAATTTTTTGGTGTAGCATCTAAATTTTCAAATGAAATGGTGCCGAAATCCACTTTGGTCAAATGGGTAACAGTTTGGGAAGGTTTTGTGTTGAAACCTGTGAAATGTTCAACATCATACCGATGAAGAAACCAATTTTGGGTTTTGAGCTCGTACTTAAAAGTGATATAGCTATGGTCAAAATCAGCGTCATCGGTTGCTATTCTTTGCTCTATGGTGAAATATCCATTTTTGATGATGGCTTTAAAATTGTTTATGTTGAAAGTTTCGTCAGCCACAATCAAATTAGTATTCTCGGAAACTTCTTTATAACTGCCATCTTTCTGCTGAAGTAAAAGTTGAATTCGGCAATTTTCCTCATTGTAAAATATCAATAATAAATCTTTTTTGAAGTCATCCAGATTAAGATCACCTTCCGAAAATGCAGCAAGTCTCCAATCTTCGGGAATGTATTTTGCAAACCGATTGGCGGCTACATATAAAGGCTCCGCACTATTTTCTGGCAATTGATT
>DAIMFZ010000161.1:0-5519 GCA_036724225.1 Aequorivita sp. | reverse complement strand
TAAAATATTTAGTAAAAGCTATTTATTTCTTTGAAAAGAAAGATGTGCCGCAAATAGTGGCGGTGCTAAAAAAAGAATAAATTATTTTTCCGAATATGGGTTGTAACTTCCAAAACTCCAAATGTATCCCTCGGTATCTTTGCAACTATAGCCGCGGCCACCGTAGTCTTCGTCTTTAATATCCATCACTATTTTGGCTCCATTTGCTTTGGCGTTTTGGTAATGTGCGTCTACTTCGTCAATAATAATATATGCCGTTTGGGTATTCAAATCATTTGCTAATGCGGGTGTTCCGGTCATTTTTCCAAAGTCGCTTTCTGGGCGATACGGACCTATCATAACCATTGCATTGCCAAGCGAAAGTTCGGCGTGGTGCACTAAATTATTCTCATCTCTATAAACAAAGTGTTCTTTAAACCCAAACGCTTTGGTTATGAAATCAACTGCCGCATTGGCATCTTTATAGCTCATTGCGGGTATTGCACCATATTTACTCATTCTAATATGAATTTAATTTAATGAAATAAAAAAACCTTTGAAATAATCCAAAGGTTTTTTTAAATGTTTAGAACCACCCTTTTTTCCCTACTTGATAGGTTTGGTAAAATTCCTCATCGCTTTTTGTGAGATAGATTATTCCTTCAATTAGGGGAATTATTCCACCAATACCGCACGTAACAATAGTTATCACTATTTGAATGATACCTTCCTGCGTATAACCAAGAATGAATTTGTGTATTCCCAAAGAACCAATGACAATCGCTAAAACTCCAGCAAGAATCTTTTTGTTTTCTTGGGTATTTGTAGCCTGATTCCAGCCTTCCTTAAACTCGTTTGCCGCGTGTTTTGCTTGCTGTTCAAAATTTTCATCGGTTTGGTCCACTTGTTTTTTGGTGCTGTCAAAGCCTGTGTTTTCTTGTTCTTCCATAATTCTGATTTATTGGTTATTAATTGTCAAATAAAAGTATGAAAAAAATTATAGAAATGAACTGTCCACTGGTTCCCAAAGTTCAATTTTATTTCCCTCAGGATCAAGAATCCAACCAAATTTACCATAATCATATGTTTCCATATCTCCCACTATGGTTACCCCTTCATTTTTTAAAACCTTCAACAATTCTTCAAGGTTTTCTACACGGTAATTAAACATAAATTCCTTTTCGCTTGGCGAAAAATAGTTGGTGTCAAACTTAAAAGGGCTCCATTGTGTGGAACATTTATTGCCATTTTCATCTTGCCACCAAAAGGTACAACCGTAATTATCGGTGTTCAGCCCCAAATGGTTTTTGTACCATTCCTTCGTTTTATCGGGATCTTTGGTTTTAAAAAATATTCCGCCAATGCCAGTTACTCTTTTTTTCATTTTTATTAATTTTTGAAATTTTGAATAATCTTTTCCGCTATAACTTTTGCCAGTTTCTCTTTGCTTTCCACGGTCCATCCTGCAATATGTGGACTTAAGATCACATTGTCCATTGCGAAAAGTTCTTTCAAGGAAGTTGGAAGATTATCGGAATCGAAAAGAGTTTCAAAGGAGAGTTTTTCAAACTCCAAAACATCGAGCCCAGCACCTAAAATTTTTCCGGATTGTATTGCTGAAACCAAATGGGCTGTGACCACGCTTTTGCCACGCGCCGTATTTATAAGCCAAAAAGGTTTTGAAAATGAATTGATAAATCCTGTATTTACCATTTTGTCCGTCAAGGGTGTCCAAGGGGTGTGGAGGCTCAGTACATCTGCTTTTTGTTGTAACTCTTTTAAGGAAACTTGGGTTGCGTTTTCATCGCCAACGCTTTCTTTTATATCGAAACAGATTACTTTACAATCAAAACCGCGCAGTTTTTTGGCGAAGGCTTTGCCCATATTTCCGTAACCGATGATTCCCACGGTTTTTCCGTCCAGTTCTATTCCCCGATTGGCTTCACGGTTCCACAAGCCGTTTTTAACCTCTCTGTCTGCTTTATTTAGATTGTTGAATAGTGAAAGGAGCATTCCCAAAGCGTGTTCGCCCACGGCGTTTCTATTGCCTTCGGGCGCTGCAATCAATTTTATATGAAGCTTTTCGGCGTATTCGGTATCTATACTTTCCAAACCTGCACCAACCCGGGCAATGAACTTTAGGTTTTTGGCGGCATCGAGAAATTGTTTGTCAATGTTGAAACGGCTTCGGATAACGATTCCGTCATATTCCGAAATAATGCTTTCAATTTCAGATTTTGAAGCTTTGTAGTTTTCTTCATTCAAAAACCCAGCATCTTTCAACATTTTTAACAATAAAGGATGATTGCTGTCTAAGTGGAGAATTTTCATTTAGTAAGGGTTTTGGAAAGTCTGCAGAGATTACTATTCATGAGGATTAACCTGTGGATAGGCTATCATATCTTTGCGGGTAAGATTTGAAATTTTGTAATAATTCTTTTTACCTCCAAACCAAAATTCCACAACCGCTTGATTGTCTTCCAACTGAAATGGAAACGTTTTTGAAGGTACATTCTGTGCTTCTTTCACAGGATCGGCATCCATAATTACATCGCGTTGGGTATTGTTTTTCAGATAACCTACGTATTGATTAGGGTCGTTTACATTTCCTTTTGCTTCAAGAATATGGTTTCTGAAAAAGATATTCTGAATAACAACATTGGGGTCCATTTCCTTAAAAACGATATGAATATTTGTGCCCGTACCGCCTTCCTTTACGCCGGCAGCCCAATCCTGAAAATAAGCTTCGGCAATCTTAAAAGGCGGATTTTGAACCAAGGCTTTCATTTCAGCTTTGTTTTGCGCCCCGCCACAATTGGAAAAACTGAAAAGCAAAAGGGGCATAGTCAAAATAATAAGTAGGATTTTCATCTTTTCTATCTTTCACGAAATTTACGAATAATATGTAACACTGAACCACTCAGGTTTTAAATACCCGATGGATCCGGGGTAAAAGTTTTTAGCTCAAACTTTTCACCATCAAAAACACCGTAGGAAAAATGGTTTATCCAATCGCCCAAATTATAGTAGGTTGAATTTTCACCCACTTTAATTTCCAAGGGCAAATGGCGGTGGCCGAAAATGAAATAATCGTAATGTTTACTATCCAGTTTTCGTTTGGAATATTGAGCGAGCCATTCCTGCTCCTCTCCCAAAAACTGTCTATCCTCATCACCAGAAATCAGTTTGTTTTTCACGGAAAGATGTTGCGCCACCCGCACGCCAATATCGGGGTGCAACCAGCGGAAAAGCCATTTTGAAAAAGGATTGATGAAAACCATCTTCATCCGCTTATAGCCTTTATCACCCGGTCCTTTACCATCGCCGTGACCGATGAAAAAATGTTTGTTGTTGAAATCAAATTCCTTGGGGTTGTGATAGACGGGGATGTTCAGTTCCTTTTCAAAATAATCGTGCATCCACAGGTCGTGGTTTCCCACAAAAAAATGGATTTGGATACCGCTGTCACGAAGTTCGGCCAGTTTCCCCAAAACGCGCACAAAGCCTTTTGGCACTACAGTTCTGTATTCAAACCAAAAATCGAAAAGGTCGCCGAGCAGGAAGATTACTTCGGCATCGTGTTTAATGCTGTCCAACCATTTCACAAAAATCTTTTCGCGCGGCAAGCTTTCAGCCTGTGTTGGTGCGCCTAGATGGTTGTCACTTGAAAAGTATATTTTTTTGCCCTGTGGGATTTGCATATTCAAAGATAGGAAAGTGATTCGGTTTAATTATCCACCCCAAACCACTCCGCATAACTGCTATCAGTTTCCTGAAGTTTTAAGGAATGTAGCTGAATGTTATTGGGCAAACGGACTCTTATTTTCTCAGAAAAATCAAGTACCATCATTTCACTAGTGGGCTGGTAATCTACGAGAAGCACACTGTGGCCTCGATCGCTCAGTTCCTTTGCAAGTTCTATGTGAGGGGTGTTTTTGTTGAAAACCGTGGCGTGGTCAAAAACATCAACGATTTCCTCCTTCACAATTTTTTTTAGGTCGCTAAAATCTATTACCATCCCGAACTTTACGTTTTTATTATCTTCAATGGGGCGACCAATAACCGTTACAGAAAGTTTGTAACTGTGGCCGTGCACATTGCGGCATTTACCATCATAGCCATAAAGGGCATGACCGGTTTCAAAAGAAAAAATCTTGGTAATCCGTATTTTGTTCATTTTCTTGAATTGTTCGGCTAAGGTACGGCATTTTAAAAACTCTATATAAATCTTGTGATCGCGACAATAATCAGCAATTTCATCGCAAAGTGTTTTCAATGCAAAATATTTTCAAATAAAAAATATGAAGATTTTAGCGTTTTTTCAACTTTTGATACACAACCACGGCTATAACCAAAACCGCCAATATTAAAAAAAGGCCCGGGCCGCCGAGAAATTTTAACCAATCCATGTTTTTCGAAATTTGTTGTTTCTTGTTTTGTAAAAATATTACTTTTCTATCATTGGAATGTACTTTATTCGGAATTTAACCATTAACGCAACTGCGCGATATGCAACTCAAACAATTAGACACTACCATATTCCAATCAAACCTCAGTGCATATATTTTGAAATAAATTATGCGAAATGTTAAAGAAATATGAGTATAAAAATTTTAAGATTAATTTTGCAACCAATTTAAAGATTTCAAGATTATGAAGAATATTTTGGTGCCTATTGGGTCTTCGGCTAATTCTGTAAGCAATCTTCAATATGCCATAGATTTGGCAAAGGTATTACACGCCAATGTTTATGTGGTTTCAGTTTTTAAGGAATTCTCAAAGGTTGGTGGTCTTTCAAAAGTGAATACAATTCTTAAAGAAGAATCTGAAAACCGTTTGGATGATGTGGTTTCCAAGGTTGATAAAAAAGGGGTGCAGGTTATTGCCCACCCCATAAAAGGTGAAGTTTTGGAAGGTATCGGCCGCATAAGCAAACAAATTCCCATAGATTTAATGGTGCTCTCGCCACGCAGCAATTCAATAAAAGAAGAAGTTTACCTCGGAAAAACATCGGGGAAGCTACTTAAACACACCAACTTTCCCATTCTCGTGGTTCCCGAAGGCGCAAAATTTCAAAAACCGAAAACTATGTTGATGGCATTCAAAAATGGCAATTTTGAACATGATGATTTGTTAGAAGCAGTACGTCAATTCAAACAAAGTTTTGGGATGGAAGTAAATGTACTTCACGTAGAAACCCCCGACAGTACTGAGGAAATGAAAAATGTAACCGATAATTTAAAAGCATTGCAAACTTCCTATACACAAGCGGAAGCTGCCACTACTTTTCAAGCGGTAATTGAGTATTTTCAGCATTTTAATCCTGATATGCTTTGTGTGGTTAGGCGCAAGCGCGGATTCTTCAAAAAACTTTGGGAAAAAAACGAAATCCACAAACGGGAATTCTATACAAGCAAACCTCTGCTGGTTTTAGCTGTGCAGGACTAAAATAAAAAACCACCGTAAAAAACGGTGGTTTTTGTGGAGAATATCGGAGTCGAACCGATGACCTCTTGCATGCCATGCAAGCGCTCTAGCCA
>DAIMFZ010000160.1:0-5590 GCA_036724225.1 Aequorivita sp. | reverse complement strand
CTCCGGAAAGGCAATTCGTTTTGAAGAGGAAAAAACGAGATCCATGGGCCGAAACGCCTCGGGTGTTCGCGGAATCAGACTTGGCGATAAAAATGACGAGGTCATAGGAATGATTGCTGTAAATGAAAATGATTCCGACATACTTGTTGTTTCCGAAAACGGTTACGGAAAAAGGTCGTCCATAGATGATTACCGAATTACCAATCGAGGTGGAAAAGGAGTGAAAACCATTAATATTACCGAAAAAACCGGTAAATTGGTCGCCATCAAAAATGTAACCGATGATGATGATTTAATGATTATCAACAAATCTGGGATTGCTATCAGGATGGCCGTTACCGACCTTCGTGTTATGGGCCGCGCCACACAAGGGGTACGATTGATAAAAGTGAGGGAAGACGATGCCATTGCCGCCGTTGCAAAAGCAATGAAGGACGAAGATGATGAGGATGAAAACACTGAAATCACTGATGAAAACAACGATGGCACTACTCTTGATACTGACGAAACTCAAACCGAAAATAACGAATAAACCTTAACACATGAAAACACGAATTTTAATAACAGGGCTGGCTTTTGTATCTGCTATTTCATTTGGACAAAAAAAGGAAATAAAAAAGGCTGAGAAAGCCATAAAATCCAATGAATACAGTGAAGCTCTAACCTATTTAAACGAAGCAGAAAGCTTGCTTAGCTCTGCAGACAACGATATAAAAGCACAATTTTATGCCGCAAGAGGAGAAGCACTTTATGGTTCCGGAGGCTCAGATTTTACTAAACTAAAAGGCGCTGCCGAAGCATTTAGCAAAGCACTTGAATTGGATCCAAAAATGAGTGAGCAGTTATCCGCTCCATTGCAGAACCTGCGTGCCGCTTTAATTAATGGTGCAATTAAAGACCAGAATGCACAGCAATACAAAATGGCAACAGACAAACTATACACTAGTTATATTGTCAGCAAAGATCCTTCTGATCTTTATTTTGCGGCGGGAAATGCCGTTAATGGAAAAGATTATGACACTGCTATAAAATACTATCAAATGCTTTTGGATACTGGTTACACAGGTGAAACTTCAGAATTTGTAGCCACCCGAAAAGAAACTGGTGAAGTAGAAGCGTTTGATTCCGAAAATCTGCGGAACATCGCTGTGAAATCTGGGGAATTCATTAAACCTGAAAAACGTGTTACCGAATCAAGAAAAGGGGAAATACTTCGCAACATGACCCTTATTTATATTGAACAAGGAAACACCGAAAAAGCAATGGCGGTTATGAAAACTGCCCGAGCCGAAAACCCCAACGATATTTACCTAATGCGCGCCGAAGCGGATATGAGCTATAAAATGGGCGATATAGAAAGATACAATGAGTTGATGAGCAAAATTGTTCAATCTGACCCAGAGAACCCTGAAATTTATTTTAATCTGGGTGTTGGAAGTGCAGAAATTGGGAACAACGTTAAGGCTGTTGAATATTATGAAAAAGCTTTGGAACTTAACCCAGATTACGAAGCAGCTCTCATAAATTTATCAGTTATAAAACTTTCTGGTGAAGACAAATTGGTGGAAGAAATGAACAATTTGGGAAATTCGCGGGCAGACAATCAAAAATATGAAGCACTTAAGCAACAGCGCAAGGATATCTATACGCAAACCATGCCCTATTTGGAGAAAGCACTGAAACTAAATCCCAATAACGCGGAAGTGGTCAGAACCTTGATGAACATTTATGGACAACTTGCCGAGGACGCAAAATACAAAGAGATGAAAGCGAAACTTGAAT
The DNA here is from genome assembly GCA_036724225.1 of Aequorivita sp. Taxonomy (GTDB): domain Bacteria; phylum Bacteroidota; class Bacteroidia; order Flavobacteriales; family Flavobacteriaceae; genus Aequorivita. The sequence goes on along the minus strand of DAIMFZ010000160.1, from coordinate 3,808 downwards.
CTTTGGAAAAGAAGGGATAATTTAAGTTCCGATAAATATAAAAGAAAAAACCCCTGAAATTTCGGGGGTTTTTTCTTTTTAGATAATTCGTTTTATAACGCGGAGCTTATGGGTGTGGTTGCGCAGTTCATAATTAAAAATTCCGCTGTGGTCCAAACGGTCTATTCGTACTTTTCCGTGGGCGTGAATAATATAGTTATCTTTCATTATAATGCCAACGTGTGTAATATTCCCTTCTTCGTTGTCAAAAAACGCCAAATCGCCTGGCTCACTTTCTTCAATAAAACTCAGTGCTTCACCTTGCGTTGCTTGCTGGCTTGCATCGCGAAGCAGTCTATACCCATTCATTTTATAAACCATTTGGGTGAAACCACTGCAATCAAGTCCAAAAGGGGTTTTGCCACCCCACAAATAAGGAGAATTCAAATAGATTAGTGCGGTTTCAATTAAATGTTCTTTCGGAAGAATTTTGGAAATAGATTTTCCCTCAAAATAATGCTTTAAATATTCCGATGATGAAACATTGCTTCCCAAACAAATGGAAAACAATTGATTGTTCTGAGTGGTAACAAAATCTACCAAATCTGAAGAAAACCTGAGTTCCTTCTCCTCAAAATCTGAATATTCATCTTCGGTAATTTTTACAAATTGTTTGTTGTCAATCCAACCTTCATAATTGTCAAAAGCCAAACGGATACGGCTCCATTTTTTGCGGGTTTCCAGTATTTTGAAATGTTCGCCGTAAAGAAGTTGAGACACCATTTCACTCGCATCGGAAGCTTCAGCGCGAAGGGGCACAATACTTAAATTACTGATACCGTAATCCATTCAAAAGTTATTGATACTATTTACGGTTTTTTTAGATACGTTCAATCACCATTGCAGAAGCGCCACCGCCACCGTTACAAATTGCTGCTGCACCAATTTTGGCGTTGTTTTGTTTCAAGACATTGAGTAGTGTAATCAAAATGCGAGCACCACTGCAACCGAGTGGATGCCCCAAAGAAACAGCGCCTCCGTTCACATTTACGTTGCTGTCGTCAAGCCCTAAAATTTTCATATTTGCAAGACCCACAACCGCGAATGCTTCATTGAATTCAAAGTAATCTACATCTTTAATAGTTAACCCAGCTTTGGCAATTGCTTTTGGAAGTGCTTTTGCAGGTGCGGTAGTAAACCATTTTGGCTCTTGTGCGGCATCGGCATACCCTTTAATGTAAGCCAGTGGTGTAAGGCCCAATTCTTTCGCTTTGGCCTCGCTCATCAAAACCATTGCGGCTGCACCGTCATTGATGGTTGATGCGTTTGCGGCAGTTACGGTTCCATCTTTTGTAAATGCAGGACGCAAAGAGGAAATCTTGTCCATCATTACGTTTTTATACTCTTCATCTTCGGAAAATATAATAGGTTCACCACGTCGTTGGGGTACTTCAACTGAAATTACTTCCTCCTTAAATTTTCCATCTGCCCAAGCTTTTGCGGAACGCTCATAAGATTGAATTGCGAATGCATCTTGGTCTTCGCGCGAAAAATTATATTCCGTAGCACAAAGATCTGCGCAGGTTCCCATCGCGTTATGATCGTAGGCATCTACTAAACCATCTTTTTGCATACCATCAATTAAAGTGGCGGGTCCAAATTTTGTTCCGTTGCGCATATGTACGTAATGAGGAATGTTGCTCATGCTTTCCATTCCGCCGGCAACCACAACATCTGCATCACCAAGGGCAATGGTTTGTGCGGCCTGCATCACAGCTTTCATTCCAGAGGCGCAAACTTTATTAATTGTCGTACACGGCACGGTGTCAGAAAGACCAGCGCCTAAAGCAGCTTGCCGTGCGGGTGCTTGACCCACGCCCGCTTGCACTACATTGCCCATAAAAACTTCTTGCACCAGACTTGGGTCGAGGTTTATTTTTTTAAAAGCACCTTTAATTGCTGCTGAGCCCAACTGGGTGGCAGTTAAGGAAGAAAGACTTCCCATAAAACTACCAATTAGCATTCTAACTGCAGATACTATAACTAATTTATTGCTCATGTTACTGTGTTTATATTTTTAATAAGGACTGCGAAATTACGGATTTCCATCTTAAAAATCAATCTTTGCAAGTATTGGTTTTGGGATAACTCGTTCCTTATTTATACCTTTACTTTAAGTTATAATTATATGAAGGACCTTTTTTCTTTGTTCGCCAGAAACCAATCCCTTATTTACAAGGTTTTTCTTTTCATAATTGCCACACTTTTAATTATCTATCTTTTGCCCAAGGGTGGCCAGTTCAAGTACAATTTCCAAAAAGGGAAACCTTGGCAGTATGAAAACCTGTACGCTCCATTTAGTTTCACAATAAAGAAAAACGATGATACATTAAAAAGAGAGCGAGAACAAATACGTATCAATTCCATTCCTTATTTTGAATATGATGGCGATGTGCAAGAGGATGTTTCAGAAAATTTTCGCGACAATCTCGAATCAAAATATGTAGACAGCCTGTACAAAACTCCAGAAAAAACGGTTCAAAGAGTAGGAGAGTCTTTTATTTCCGATACCTATAAAAACGGGGTTACCGATGAAATCCATGCCTATGATGACGACAAGCTGATCTATTTAAAAAAGGGCAACGAGATTGAGGAGCGCAACTATTCCCAGCTTTTCAAAAAAGAGAATTTAAACAAGAAAGTTCGGGAATTGGTTGAAAAGAATAAAATTGAGGACGTTCAAGTGCTTCTTTACAATACGCTAAATGAAGTTTTTCAGCCCAATGTAAGATTAGATACAAAGCTCACCGAAGCAGCCATAGAAGCCGAAATCAATGCACTGAACCCAAACCGAGGGATCATTGAAAAAGGCGGACGCATCATCGCAAAAGGCGAGGTGGTTGAAGGCGATAAGTTCCAAATATTAAATTCATTAAAAGCGGAGTTTGAGAGCCAAATATGGAGCAAAAACAATTATCTGTGGCTGCTGGTAGGTTACTCTATGCTAGTTTCACTGGTGTTTTTGATGCTTTTCCTTTTTCTGAAAAATTATAGGCCCTACATATATAATAATAACACTAAGGTAACCTTTATATTTTTCAACATTCTATTAATGGTTTTCCTCACCACACTGGTGCTTAAAGTACATGCCGATTATGTTTACGTTGTGCCAATATGTATTTTACCTCTTATACTGAAAGCGTTTTTTGACCCGCGCGTGGGGCTTTTTGTTCATGTTTTGACCATACTTTTGCTGGGTTTTATAGTCCCAAATAGTTTTGAGTATATGTTCCTTCAGTTTATTGCGGGAATTGTTACCATACTTACCATTTCTGAACTGTACAAACGCGCCAATCTGTTTATCTCCGTAGGTCAAATTACTTTGATTTATATACTTGGGTATTTCGCCTTTTTTGTAATTCAGGAAGGGAACATACAAACGCTTCAGTGGGAAAATTTTGGGTATTTCATTCTTTGTGGGTTGGCAACACTTTTTGCACATCCTTTGATTTATTTTTATGAAAAAATATTCGGATTGGTTTCAGATGTTTCATTGCTGGAGCTGAGTGATACCAATTCAAAATTACTGAAAGAACTTTCAAACAAAGCCCCAGGAACGTTTCATCATTCCTTGAATGTAGCAAATCTGGCCGAAGCCTCTGCAAACGAAATTGGTGCCAATAGTATGCTCGTCCGTGTTGGTGCACTTTATCACGACATAGGGAAAATGCTGAACCCAACTATGTTTACTGAAAACCAGGCAAATTCCGTTAATTCACACAACGAACTCGATCCAAAGGAAAGCGCCAAAATAATTATCGATCACGTA
>DAIMFZ010000159.1:0-5604 GCA_036724225.1 Aequorivita sp. | reverse complement strand
TTCTTGTTAATAATTTATCTTATATTTTGTTTAATGCTGATTGATAATTGCTAATTGCTCCCCACCGATTGTTCCACCAGGCTCATGAACTCACCCATTTTGCTATCATCCATCCATCGGGTTACTACAACTAAGTCATTTTGATTATCAATAACAATATAATTACCTCCAAAACCAGCGGCGTAATACAGGTCGGCTGAAACTTCTTTCCATCTTTGGGTTGTATTTATCCACCACATATAACCATAGTCTTTATTGGTGCTTGAAGGTTGATGTGCTTCTTTTATCCATTTTTCGGATAGCAATTGTTCGTTTTTCCATTTCCCTTTTCTTAGGAATAGCAACCCAAATCTAGCTTGATCTATTGTACTTATAAAAATTCCGCCACCTGAATGACCGCCACCACTTACCGATTGCATCATTATACCATCAATATTTACAAAGGAGTTTTCATAGCCGTGCCAACGCCAAGTGGTGGAAGCGCCGATGGGATCCATAATTTTTTCTTTTAGAACAACGGGCAAGGGTTTTCTCCAAACTTGAAGTAAGGAGTAGGCGAGAAGGTTAACGCGAACGTCGTTATATTTAAATACAGCTCCGGGTTCGTTGAGTTTTCTGTTTTTCCAATCGTCAATAGCGCCATCTTTTGGAGGTCGGTCTGCCCAATCGTGCAAGCCGAAAAGTGTGCCGCTCCAATCAGACGATTGGTTCAGCAAATTTTCCCAAGTAATTTTTGAGTTGTGTTGCCCATCAAAAGTGCCGTCCCAAACATAACTTTTTACACTATCGGTTACACTTTTTATAAGTTTGTTGTCTATTGCCAACCCCGCAGTTGTTGAAAGAAAACTTTTTGTTACACTGAAGGTCATATCAACTCGGTTCACGTCGCCCCACTGTGCTACTATATACCCATTTTTCAGTATAATCCCAGCAGGACCACCTCTTTCCTTCATTGGACCTAACATTTTATAATCAGGTTCTCTGGCATAGGCTTTTAGATTGGCTATTCGCAAATCCCTTTCCATCTTATTTTCATTGGCTAAAGCAAAATTCACGGCGCTGTCCAACAATTTCGGATTCATTTTCATGTCCGCTGGGCTTATAACCTGCCAAGTTGCTTCTGGAAAATAGTTGGTTTGGGCAGTTGCAATAGAAAAGCACAAACTAAAGAGAGCTGCGAGAATTATATTTTTCATGGTTTTCATTCTTACTTTTAATTCATTAAAGTCAAATTATCCAACGCCCTAATATGTCCTTCTTCAAATATAAATCAAAATAAAATATTTTATTAGAGGAAACCGAAAATGAGTGAAGTATACGCATTAGCTACTTATAAACTAAAATGAAGAGTGGGTGGAATCACTATTTTCCAAACAGCTGTTTACACTTATGACTTTTGCTTTTGAAGTTTTAAATCAATAAGCTTCGTCCAATCCTTATTGTCTGTTTGTAATAACCAATTGCCAACAACTTCTGTGTTTTCAGAATTAATTGTTCCTAGAAACTTTAATCCTTCCCCATTAATCTGAAAATTATTCCCGATAATTTCACCTTGCATTTTGCCACTTTCTCCCTTTGAGTTGAAGTAGTGCATTGTGGCCTTGCTCGATAAATTATGGATATCTACTATTTCAAAGGTTTCACTTTTCTCATTGCCCATTAGCACGGCTGCTTTATGAAGAATATAGTTGCCGTCAAGTATAAATTCGTAGCTATCTGTACCACTCAAAACTAAATTATTGCTTCCAGAAATAATTTCACCTGAAGTTTTCCAAACTCCAATAAGCCTTTTGAAATTGCTGGTTTCCATTGAATTTATTTTATGAATTATTTAAAAATATCCTTATCCCCGTATTGAATTACGGCGTCAAATTTGGTCTTAATCCCTGCATATTTATCCTGTTGCTTTTGATCTTTGTAAAGCTTCATCAGCCCCCAATAGGCTATGGCGCTGTTGGGATGTTTGTCGAGCATTTTTTCGTAACAGGATTCGGCTTTTTCATAGTCTCCTTTTTTAGCGTAAGCAGCGGCTAAGCTCAACAAGGTTGGCCTTGGATAATATGGCGGTTCTGAATAGCCTAAATCTTTTTCCATTTCAACAGCTTTTTCGAGCGTGGGGATTCCTTTATCATAGTTTTTTTCAGCAATTAAAATATTTCCTTCTAATTCAATTGAAGCTACACCAAGTGTTTTCAATTGATATTCCTTCAATTTTTCTTTCTTCCCTTCCAATATTGAATTTCTCCAAAACAATGCGTCCAATTGATCTCGTTTTATTTTGGCGGTGCTAATATCATTCTTTGTTAAGGCAAGCATACCAGAGGAAAAAAGAGTGAAAGCTAATTTATAATCCATAGCTGCCCTTCCGTACATAGTGTCTTTGTCTGTTATTGCCTCAAATTTTTCAACCGCTTTAGCCCAAAAACCAAACCGCATTTCCATGATTGCAGGTGTAATTATTCCTTGATAAAAGTAGGCGCCGCGGTGCATGTCAACCCTGTCTGCAACGGCAACCATTTTTTCAAGTTTCTTTGCGTAGAAAAGTCCTTCTTTATAGCGGCCATCCTGCGCGCAATTGGCTAACAAATAATTGAGGTTATGTATGTAATTCCAATTGTCAATCTCCTGAATATTCTGATTCGCCATATAGGTTGAGTCCACTTTCATGGCTTTAATAAATTGGTCATGTGCTTTTTTGTAATCTCCCAATTTATAGTAAATGTGTCCGGGCATATGAACGATGTGGCCTGATTCTGGCGCCAAAGCTGCCAACTTATCAGCGCTCGCCAAAGCCTCCTCAGGGCAACAGTTCTCCATTTGGTGTATCCAATAATGATGTACCCCGTGATTTTCTGGGTTGGTAATAAGAAGGTTCCGCAGTAAATATTCGCTGTAAAGGTTTCCTTCTTTTGGGTCCATATTTTCATCATATCCAGCCATTTTGAACAATGCCAGAAAAAGTTTAGCATCTACATCTTGGGGATAGTGGTGCACAATATTTTCTAACTCTTTTAAATAACCCTCGGGATTTTCAGTTTCAACAAAATCGAGAATTCCTTTGCTGTAAAGCGCTTCATAGCCTTCCGCAGTTTCACTTAGCGTTTTGAGCTTTTCCGTAGCCATTTTCTTTTCTGCATCAAACTCTTCATTGTCAATAAAAAGAATTGTGTGAAGAAGTCCCCAATAAGGCATAACTGCGGTAGAGTCAATCCTGATAGCTTCCTTAAATGATCTATAGGCCTCAAAGTCCCAAAAGCAATGCAACTGACTAACGCCTTGGCTGAAATATTTTTGCGCCAGTTCAGATGAAGTTTTTATTTTTAAATCTGAATGCCCAACCCCATTCATGAGTTTTGGTGCAGGAAGGCCTGCAATGTAATTTACACCACTTCTGCACGCCATAACATGGTTTATGCTTTTGGAAGTTTCATGATGATCATGTTGTGCAAAGGCTGAATTGATAAGTACTTGTAAAAAAATAAGAAGGACTGTTTTTCTCATGATTGTATTTATGTTGGTTGTTTTCTTCTTTGATATTTAGTTAATAGTATGCCTGAGGTATGGTGTAGGTTATAGCAAGTGGTTTTTGCAATTCCATATTCTAATTTATTTCAAATTATACATCAAAGAAACATTTCCAAATTATGGAAAATCGTAAATAATCATATTGTATGGGAGGATAAAGCACAAAGCTTCTATCCAAATATATTAAAATTCTGCATTATCATAATCTTTTGGGCTAAATAATTGGTCCAATTGCCTCACCCAAACCCTCCGTTCCCTCATTCCTTGTTTTACAGTCTTGGTATGTGCGGTAGTTTTACTTCAAGTTTAACACAAAAACCACATATTATGAAAACACTATTCACACTTTTAGCAGTTGCCTTACTGAGCTTTCAGCTGCAGGCGCAAACAGTAAGCATCAATGGCACAGTAACCGATGACGGCGGACTTCCACTACCGGGAGCAAACGTTATTATAAAGAAAACCAACATTGGTACACAAACAGATTTTGATGGTAGGTACAAGATTGAAGCCCAAATAGGGCAGACCTTAGTTTTTTCCTATGTAGGTTTTGACACGAAAGAAGTAAAGATTAAAAAAGCTGGGGAACTTAACGTAACCTTAAAAACGGGTTCAGATTTAGACGAAGTTATTGTAACTGCCTATTCGGAGAGAAGGGAGAAGATTTCTATGGGTTATTCCGTAACTTCAAAAAATAGCAAGTCCATCGATAGAAAATTACAAGGAAAAGCGGCGGGCGTCCGAGTTACAAATGGTAATGTAGGAGCGGCACCAACTGTGGTTATTCGGGGGATGGCCTCCAATTTTTCAAACCGCGTTTCAGACAACGAATCCTACGGCCGCATTGAGGAAAACATCTTTAAAAGAGTTACCACCGCGCCGCTTTCCACCTTTTCCATAGATGTGGACAAAGCAGGCTACAGCAACATCCGCCGTATGCTAAACAACGGGCAGGAAGTGCCACAGGATGCCGTGAAGATTGAGGAGATGGTGAACTATTTTGCCTATAACTATCCAGAACCAACAGGGAAAGATCCTTTCTCAATTACTGCAGATGTAGTGAACTCACCCTGGAACGCAGATGCCAAGTTGGTGCGAATCGGTTTAAAAGGAAAAGATATTTCCCTGGACAATGTGCCGCCATCAAACTTAGTGTTCCTATTGGACGTTTCCGGTTCTATGGATAGCCCAGACAAATTGCCATTGCTAAAAGCCGCGCTCAATGTATTGGTTGATAAGCTAAGGGAAAAAGACATAGTGTCCATCGTGGTATATGCAGGTGCTGCTGGCTTGGTGCTTCCTCCAACTTCTGGGGTTGAGAAAGATAAAATCCGTCAGGCAATAGACAATTTGAATGCGGGCGGTTCTACAGCAGGCGGTGCCGGTATTGAGTTGGCTTATAAAGTTGCGGAAGAAAACTTCAGCAAAGGTGGAAACAACCGTATAATCTTAGCCACCGATGGCGACTTCAACGTGGGTGCATCCAGTGACCGTTCTATGGAAGACTTAATAGAGGAAAAACGCAAAAGCGGCGTATTCCTGACCTGTTTAGGTTTCGGAATGGGCAATTATAAGGACAGCAAACTGGAAACCTTAGCCGACAAAGGCAATGGAAACCACGCCTATATAGACACTATGCAGGAAGCGCAAAAAGTGTTGGGCACAGAGTTCTTTGGAACGCTTTACACTATTGCAAAAGACGTAAAAATTCAAGTGGAATTTAACCCTGCAAAAGTACAGGCCTACCGTTTGATCGGCTACGAAAACCGTTTGCTGAACGATGAAGATTTTAAAGATGACACCAAAGACGCAGGTGAATTGGGCAGTGGTCACACCGTTACCGCTTTGTATGAAATAATTCCAGTTGGGATAAAGAGTAAATATTTAAAAGATATAGACAACCTGAAATACACCAAGCAGACCAACCAGACCTATACCGATGAAATGCTTACCGTAAAATTCCGCTACAAGGAACCCGATGGCGACGTGAGCAAGCTGATAGTAAAAACGGTAAAAGACGACAACAGCTCTATAGAAAACGCACCTGAAGATTTAAAGTTTTCAGCAGCAGTTGCCCTC
>DAIMFZ010000158.1:0-5650 GCA_036724225.1 Aequorivita sp. | reverse complement strand
AAATTTTCTTTCACCAAACCATAAATGCGATGGCTGATACTTTTCAACGTGCTACTAATGATGATAAAATGAGTGACACTATGCGCGATTTCTGTGACTACTTTGCAGAAAAACTGGAGTTGAAACGGGAGTAGCTTAAATTAAAATTCCGAGGTTTGGAATGAATTATTAAGTTCATCAATATATTTCAAAACTTCCTCCCTTCCTGTGGAATCGCTGGCGGAAGTGATATAGTACAGCGGCATTTCTTCCCAAGTTTCCAGCATTTTTTCACGGTAAGCGGCAATATTTCGTTCCAAAGCTTTTGGTTTCAGTTTGTCTGCTTTCGTAAAAATAATATTGAAGGGAATTCCGTTTTCGCCCATCCATTCCATAAATTCCAAATCAATGGGTTGGGGTTCGTGGCGGCAATCTACCAAAACAAAAGCGAGCACCATTTGCTCCCTTTTTTCAAAATAATTGGTAATGAATTTTTGAAAAACCTTCTTGCTGCTTTTTGAAACGCGGGCATAACCATAGCCTGGCAAATCTACCAAATACCAGTTTTTGTTGATTAGAAAGTGATTGATAAGTTGTGTCTTTCCAGGTCTTCCCGAAGTTTTTGCTAAGCTTTTGCGAAGCATTAACATATTGATGAGAGACGATTTTCCCACGTTGCTCCGGCCAATAAAGGCATATTCTGGCATGCGGTCTTTGGGACATTTTGTAACATCGCTGTTGCTCATCACAAATTCCGCGGATTTTATTTGCATTGTTTTAGTTTTGAGTCTTTATGATGTGAAAAGTGAGTTTTTAAGAACCTTGAATCTTAAATCTTGAATCAATATCCTCGTTTTTGCAACCAGGAATATAGTAGTTCATTAAATTCATCGGGATGTTCCATCATAGCGGCGTGGCCACATTTATCAATCCAGAATAATTCGGAATCTGGTAAAAGTTCGTCAAATTCTAAGGCAACTTCCGGGGGAGTAACATTGTCATTTTTCCCCCAGATAATACAGGTTGGGGTGTGCATTTTTGGCAGATCCTTTGACATATTATGCCTAATGGCACTTTTGGCGATGGCTAGTGTGCGTATCAATTTATTTCGGTCGTTTACCGTTGCGTAAACATCATCCACAATTTCTTTGGTGGCGACGGCGGGGTCATAAAAAACGTTTTCGGCCTTTTGTTTTATGTATTCGTAATCACCTCGTTTGGGGTAACTTTCACCCATAGCACTTTCATAAAGGCCCGAGCTTCCTGTGATTATCAATGCCTTCACTTTTTCAGGATACATTTTTGTACACAGCAAACCGATATGACCGCCCAATGAATTTCCCAAGAGAATCACTTCTTTAAAACCCAAATGGTCAATGAATTGTGAAACGTATTTCGCAAAATTTTTCACATTGGTACGCAACAAGGTCATTTTGTAAATGGGCAGTTCGGGAATTAGAATTTTGTAGCCTTTTGGTGGGAAGTAATCTGCAACCCCATCAAAATTACTCAACCCGCCCATAAGTCCGTGAAGGATGATTATTGGAGTGCCTTCACCTATTTCTAAATATGAAAATTTCCCTTCTTTCTTTAAATTTTTGGACATGCGGTGGTTGGTGCAATTTAGAATGACAAAAGTAAACAAAAATATATCATGCTTTCTACTTAAAAACTGCCTTTGTTTTTTCAAATTTTCCAATCTGGGTTATCTACAAAGTGGTAAAACTTATCAACAAAGTGGTAGAATGTGGTAAAAAGTGGTAAAAGTTATATATATTTGAAACTATAAATTTCAAAGCGAAAATTTCCACAATGCACAATTTGATAGGCACATACGAATGTAAAGCTGACGTAAAGGGGCGGGTCATGATGCCGGCGCCTTTAAAAAAGCAGCTAGCATCGGTTACGCCAGAAGGCTTCGTTATAAAACGCGCCGTATTTCAGCCGTGCTTGGAAATGTACCCGATGAAAGAATGGGATGCCTTGATGCTAAAAATGGGCGAACTCAACCGCTTCAACAGAAAAAACAACGACTTCATAAGAAGGTTTACTGCAGGGGTAAAAACAGTGGAACTTGACGCTACGGGCCGATTGTTAATACCCAAAGACCTGCTTTCTTTCGCGGGGATAAACAAGGAATTGGTGATTTCATCCGCTATAAATATTGTTGAAATCTGGGATAAAGATAAATACGAACAGGCAATTGACGATGCCGCAAACGATTTTGCCAATTTGGCCGAGGAAGTAATGGGAAACAAAAGCAATGATGGTGATGGAATATCATAATCCGGTTTTGCTGCACGAAACTGTGGAGGGGCTAAACATAAAGCCGGACGGGGTTTATGTGGACGTTACTTTCGGCGGCGGAGGCCATTCCCTGGAAATACTGAAACACTTGGGCCCAAAAGGAAAACTCATCGCTTTTGATCAAGATAAAGATGCCATAGAAAACACCATTGATGATGACAGGTTTTTACTCATCAATCAAAATTTTCGGTTTTTGAAACAATTTTTGAGGTTTCACGGCCATAAAACAGTTGATGGAATTTTGGGTGATTTTGGCGTTTCTTCACATCAATTTGACGTTGCCGAACGAGGTTTCTCGACCCGTTTTGAAGCCAATTTGGATATGCGCATGAACCGCGACACAAATTTTTCGGCATATACGGTGGTCAATAAATACGAAGAAGTTCAATTGCGAAATGTGTTATCAAATTACGGTGAATTGCGCAATGCGCCAGGAATGGCACGGGTAATAGTTGAAGCGCGTCAGGAAGAAAAAATAAAAACCAGCGAACAGTTAAAAAAAGTGCTCAGTAGGTTTTTACCAGCACACAAAGAGAACAAAATCCTGGCCCAAATCTATCAAGCCATTCGGATTGAAGTGAACCAAGAATTAGAAGCGTTGAAGGAATTTTTGCTTCAAACTAATGAAGTCTTGAAGCCAGGAGGACGGATCAGTTTGATAAGCTACCACTCATTGGAAGACAGATTGGTGAAACGTTTCATCCGCAGTGGAATGTTTGAGGGCGATCCGGAAAAGGATGTTTTTGGTAGGGTGGAAGTGCCTTTTAAAGCCATTGGAAAATTTATAATCCCTTCCGATGTAGAGATAAAACAAAACAACCGTGCCCGAAGCGCAAAGCTCAGAATCGCAGAAAAAATTTAATTCAATGTCAGGTCGAGCGCAGTCGAGACCTTAATTTAAAAAAAACGAATCACAATCCTTAATTAACAAATTGAAAGACGGTTTTTACAACATAATAAAAGGAAAATTTTTAGTGAGCGACGACGCCCTGAAAAACTGGCGTTTCATCATTTTCCTTTCTGTTTTGGCTTTGATAATGATTGCCAGTTCGCACAGTGCGGATAAAAAAGTGCACAAAATCTCAAAGTTAAATGCCCAAGTAAAAGAGTTAAAAAGTGAATATGTGGACGTTCGGATGCTTTTGATGCAAGCCCGAATGGAAAGTAAAATAATAGCCGCAATGGAAAACCGCGGCCTACAGCCTTCCATAACGCCGCCGAAGCGAATTCGAATTATTGAAAAGAAAGAATAAAGAACACAGATTAAAGAAAAGAGAATACAACTGAACATTGAACACTGAATACTGACCACTGAGCATGCCTTTCGAAGAAAAAAAAATACTAAACCGTTTGTACATCATCGCTGGGTGTATGTTCCTCTTTGCACTTGCCATAAGCATCAAGTTGATGAACATTCAGTTTGCTGAAGGCGAAAAGTATCGTGAATTGGCGAAGGAAAACACTATCAAAAATTTCGTGATTCCCGCCAATCGTGGTAATGTGTATGCAGATGATGGTAGTCTTTTGGCCACTTCAGTACCCAAATACGACATCCGTTTTGACGCGGTTACGGTTACTTCCGAAGACTTCAAGGAAAATTTAAAACCCCTTTCCGAAGGCTTGAGCAAGATGTTTGGGAAGCCAGTTTCCTATTATCAAAATATGTTTAGAAAAGCCCGCGCCGATAAAAATCGGTATTTGTTTATCGTAAAAAACTTGGGCTATTCAGATTATATTAAGGTGAAAAATTTACCGCTTTTCCGCAAAGGGCCTTACAAAGGTGGAATAATTGTGGAACAGCGCACCGTTCGCGAACACCCCATCGGAAAAATTGCACAGCGCACTGTGGGTGATGAAGCTTTTGACCGTCCGGGCTATTATGCCGTGGGCTTGGAAGGCGCTTTTAACGATTTGTTGACAGGAAAGGAAGGCCACCGCCTAAAGCAAAAAATAGCCGTCGGTCAATGGAAACCCATTTCCGATGATAACGAAATTGAGCCACAGGATGGATATGATATCGTTTCTACCATAAATGTGAATATTCAGGATATTGCGCACCACGCTTTGCTGAAACAGCTTGAATACTACGAAGCAGATCACGGAACAGTCATTGTGATGGAAGTTGCGACGGGCGAGATAAAAGCCGTTTCAAACTTGGGCCGTACTTCAGATGGCACTTATTACGAAAAACTCAATTACGCCATCGGCGAATCGCACGAGCCAGGATCTACTTTCAAGGTCATGGCTTTTATGGCGGCTTTGGAAGATAAAGTTATAGACACTAGTACCGTGATTGATACCGGCAATGGTGTAAAAGTTTTCTACGGAAGAAAAATCTACGATTCCCATCGAGGCGGCTTCGGAAAAATCTCTGCTGCTCGCGCTTTGGAAGTTTCTTCAAACATTGGTTTGGCAACGATTGTGAATGACAATTATGCAAAAACCCCAAATAAATTCATCAACCGTTTAAAAAGTTGGCACCTTAATGAAAAAACGGGCGTGGCTATTAAAGGCGAAGGAAAGCCAATGATTCCAGAGCCAGGTGACAAAAAATGGAGCAAGAACGCTTTGCCTTCAATGGCCTATGGCTACAATTTACGACTTACGCCTCTTCAGACTCTTACTTTTTACAATGCCATTGCCAACAATGGGGTAATGGTAAAACCCCGTTTTATCAAGGAGGTACGCGCTTGGAATGAAAAAGTGACTACTTATAATACAAAGGTTATAAACCCAAAGATATGTTCGGATGAAACCTTAAAGGAAGTTAGGGAGGTTATGAAAAATATCGTAAAGCGTGGAACTGCTAAATCACTCTATTCTCCTGATTTTTCAATGGCTGGAAAAACAGGCACCGCGCAAACCGAATATTGGATGCCAGACTGGAAAAGCAACCGCCGCTATATTTCTTCATTTGCCGGATTTTTCCCAGCGGAAAACCCAAAGTATTCCTGTATAGTGATTATTCATAAACCAAGCACTAAAAAGGGATTTTACGGAGCGGATGTTTCCGGTCCGGTTTTCAAAAGAATTGCTCAAAAAATATTTACCGATTCGCAAATTATTGATTCTGTGGAAGGAGTTGAAAAAACCGACCCAGTGATTGAAAATGACTTTGAAAAGTTTTATGCAAAGTTGCAGCAACCGTCCAACACCATTCCAAACGTTACCGGAATGGCGGGAATGGATGCCGTTTCACTCCTCGAAAACCTTGGGCTAAAGGTGAAAGTGATAGGCAACGGAACCGTTTTGGACCAATCCATAAAATCTGGGGAAATTCTTAAAAAAGGACAACAAATAATCTTGAATATGTCGTGATATATTTAAAGGACATATTGTACAAAGTTACCATCGAAAAAGTAGT
>DAIMFZ010000157.1:0-5746 GCA_036724225.1 Aequorivita sp. | reverse complement strand
ATTGCGCTTATAGCAATTCCAAAGGTGCTTGCAAGTATGGGTGAAAGCATTGTGCTGCGCGTGGAGCAATATGTAACCGAGGGCGATTCCGCACGGGCAGAATCATACCGGGTTATGATTGAAGAAACTGCAAATTTCAATCTTTTTGGCCGTGGGGTGGGCTCTTTTGGAGGACCAGCTTCAGTAACTTACCATTCCCCTGTTTATAGTGAATATCGTTTCAATTGGTTTGATTTTCCCGATTTGCCAACCACCGATACTTATTTTCCGCATCTATTTGTTGAAATGGGCATTATTGGCGGTTTACTTTATTTGCTGGTCATTATGGCTCCCTTCGCGCTGTCGTGGAAACGTGATAAATTTGAACTGGTTTTCGCTTTCTATTTTGCATTGTTTTTTGATGCGCTTTTTTCATATTCGTTGAATAACATCGCTTTCTTGATATTTTCTTTAGGCTTTATATATCCTATGTATTTTTATAAAGAAGAAGAAATTCCTGAGGAAGGAGTTGTTCCGAAACTCAAGTAATCATTATGAACAAAATGCCTCCACATATTGCCATTGTTATTATTTGGGGCGTGCTTTTGGGTTATCTCACCTTTGATTTTATAGGGAAAGCAAACGTAAATTTTGTACAGTTCAATTATGATTGGAACAGTGTTGCCGTTTTGGAAACAGTTAATAATGTTTCAATAGATTCAATTTCACACGATTATATTTCGTTGAAAAATAATTTTAAACTTTCCGAAACTGTCAGTAATAACAATACTTTTCTGCTAAAGAACAATCAGGAAAGTTATTTCAGGGCTTCGGAAATACTGGTGGACAGCAGTGAAATTATTTTTTTGGGTGTGAAATGGATCAATCAAATTCCCAATAAAAAAAGCAAACAAGGCACGCTTGAAGTTATAGATTTGCCGCTAATTCAACCCAAAGGAAAAACAACTTTGACACTTGGAGATTCCCAAATAATATGGCGCGAAGCACGAGAAATTCGGAAAAACCTGTTGCAGAAAAAGAAACTTTTCTTTGTGGGAAGCCAGACCGATGCATACGGCTATCCTTACGAAGGCGGTACGTTTGATACTTCAACTGATATCCTTAAAAAAATACCGAATACGCCGGCTGTGGACTATTGCATCCTGTTTTTTGGGGCGCAGGACAAAGGAGTGGAAAAGGAATTGCTGAATGAAAATATATGTGAAATTCTGCGTTTACTTCAAAATAAAAAGAAAACAGAAACTATTTTCGCCATAACCCTTCCACCTTCCACCAACCAATTTTACAATGAGTACAACAATAATTTCAACATACGATTGAAACAATGCGCAGCTCAATTTAAAAAGGTACAAATTGTGGATTTCAATTCTTTTTTAAAGGATAAAAAGGATTATTTATCCGAAGACGGAGTGCATTTAAACAAAACGGGTTATTTGTATCTGAACAAACTTTTAACGCAAGAAATTCCGTGAGCAAGTACAAAAACATACGGGAACAATTTTTCTTTGGGTCGCTTATTTTGGTGGTCATCACCCTATCGTTGTCAAAATACAGCCTCAATTCGCAAAGCATCATTGCGTGTGCATTTTGTTGGTTGTTTTATAGCCCTTTTCGGGAAAAATACAATAATCTTAAAAAGAATTTCCTGCCTTTTCTGCTGTTCAGTTCCTTGGTTTGGATTTCGTTAATAGGTTTTCTTTACACTGAAAACTTGAAAGAAGGCATCAGGAATTTTGAAATGCAGCTTCCTTTTTTAGTGTTTCCATTAATTTTCTTTTCAGTGGAAATAACTGAAAAAACCAAATTGACCTTGCTAAAATATTTTAGTTATGGGGTTGTAGTATCCGCCTGTTTCGCACTTTTGAAAGCGGGCTATTTTAAATTGAACAATTTTGGCGACTATTTTTATTATGACAAATTGGGGCAGTTGCTGGACATTCATACTACTTATTTCGCAATGTATGTGCTGATTGCGTTGCTTTATTTTGCGAATTTCATTTCCCGAAAAACAATAAAAAAACGTGTTATTTATGGATTGTGTATTGTTTTCCTACTTTGGTTTTTATATCTTTTGAGCGTTCGGGTTAGCATCGTGGCTTTGATAGTAAGCGGGTTGATTTTGATTTATGGCAACAGAAAATCCATAACTCCCAAAACTATTTTTTTGCTTTTTGGCGGCGTTTTGTTAATAGTGCTGTTTTATTTTACACCCAATTTCCAAAAAAGGTTTAATGCCAAAACTCCCGAAGGAATCGCCATCTCTGATGTTGATACCCGAACGGTGCATTGGAAATCGGCCATAGAGGTTATTGGTAACAATAATTTATTTTTTGGTGCAGGCACAGGCGATGGCCATTCCAAATTGTACGACCAATACTTGAAAAATGGATTTGAAACGGGCTATATTTATCAATATAATGCCCACAACCAGTTTTTGGAAACTGCGCTTTTTTATGGTTTGCTCGGCCTGTTGTTATTGTTGGCAATGCTATTTTTTGTTTTGAAAAAATGTTATGCCGAAAAAAATTTCCTCGGCATTGCAATTATTGCCGTGCAAATGGTTGTAATGATTACTGAAAGTACTTTAGAAAGCCAAAGCGGAATAGTGCCATTCGCGTTTACGGCAGCTATACTTTCAGTTGTTTCCATTTCTGGGAAAGCCAAAAGAATAAGCTAATATGAAGTCCGTAACTTCAACGTTTAAATAATATATCACAATAAAATTTAATTAAAATCTTGGAAAGAAAAAGTGTACTTTTTATTGGTCCCTACAGTGCAGTTGGAGGCGTTAGCGTACATATAAAGCGCCTTTCCTCCCTATTGACCCAAAAGTATAATGTATCTTTTGTGGATGAATCTCCCTTGGAATATTCAACCGGCGAAGTTTTTAATATTCGCAGTAAGAATATTTTTCAATATTTAAAATTGGTTGGAAAAGCAGACATCGTTCATATTCACAGTGGCGTGAGTGCGTTGCGGATTTTTCATATTTTGACGGCATTTTTCTTCAGAAAAAGAAGAATTGTAAGCTATCACACCATTTATAACCTTCCTTCAAAAACTGCAATTTTTATAAACCGAGTGTTTTTGCCTTTTACCAATAAAGTTATCTGCGTAACCCAGGAAATTGCCAGTATTTTAAAACCTAAAAACGGCATTGTTCTTCCTGCTTTCGTTCCACCATTGCTGGAGAATGAGCCACAATTACCTGATATTGTTACAAAGGTTATTGAAGAAAACAGAGAAAAAAGATTAATTGTGAGTAACGCCTTTAGGCTCGATTTGCACCAAGGAATTGACCTTTATGGAATGGATTTATTGCTGGATGTAGCGCGAAAAATAAAGACTGAAAACCGAAATTATAAAATTATCTTTATAGTTGCAGACAGTAACGATGAGGCAGGTTTGTTCAAAAAATATACTGAAATAATCAAAAAAGAAAACCTTGAAACCGAAATATCACTACTTCCAAAACCAATTTCGTTTGTGCGATTGATGCAGCAAAGTGATTTGGTAATTCGCCCAACGGCAAGCGATGGCGATGCACTGACGGTTCGGGAAGCATTGTTTCTCAAAAAGCCAATTATCGCTTCGGACGTAACTGTTAGACCGGAAGGAACAATTCTTTTTGAAAATAGAAACAGTGATGATCTTTTCAAAAAAATTAATGAAACGCTGGAAAACGGTATAAAACATACATTTTCTTCGGAAGAAATCTCGAGAAATGACAATTCGTTTTATATAAAAAAATACAGCGAAATTTACGAATCAAAATAGATAATGTCAAAAATAGTTAGATTCAATATTTTACAATTCGACAAATTGATTTCTGTGGAGCAGCAGCTTGTGGACGCCAAAGAACGTCCCGAAGTGACCAATAAACTTCGGAAACTTGTGTTTTTTGCACAGCGGGAAGGGTTGGTGCGCACTTCAAAAAAGATACTTTCAAAAGGCGGTGCTTTTCAACTGAAAAAATTCCAAACCATTATTACGGTTGAAGTGAATGAAAAACTATTTGTAAATTTCAGCACTCAAACTTCTGAAAATCCATTGCATTTTGTGGTGCGGAATGAATTTTTTGAAACCACTTCTGCCATTACATTTCTAAATATTTCCGAGGATATTAACTTTAACCAATTCATTGAATCCACAACTGATAAGAGTATAAAACTTCCCGTTTCCGAATACGCAAACCAAGAAATAAGTTATGCCGAAAATGGAGTCTTTTTATACGGTTTGGGCGATTATGCCCGGGTTTATATTGCACCAAATATTAATGCCGAAAACAAATCTTTTTGTGTGGATTACAACCATTCTTTGGCAACGCATTACAAGGAGAATTACAAGTATCAGCAATTTGGTTTGGTGCCAGAAGAGAGTTATTCGGCTTTGAAAAAGACCAAAAAACCACTCGCTATCATAGCAACTTATCATTCAGACCACACTCGCATTGCAAGGGAAATTTTTGAAAGAAATCCCTCCGCCTTCATTTTTGTAGAAAAGCCACCTTGTGTAACATTGGAGGATATTCAAACCTTGGCGTCACTTTATGATCAAGGTGCAAATCTTGAAATAGGATATAACCGCCGTTTCATACCCCTGAACCAAAAAATCAGGGATACTTTTTACAACCAACAAAAAGTGATAACCATAAGTGTAAAGGAAATTTTAATCACCGAGAATCACTGGTATTTCTGGCCCAACCAAGGCACGCGAATTACTGGTAACTTGACCCATTGGCTAGATTTGGCAGTTTTTTGGATTAATGGAGAACCTGTGGAAATAAATCTTTTGGCCAGCCCAAGCAAGGATGAAACAATGGCTGTCTCAGTACTTTTTTCGGAAGGATCGCTTGTAAATATTACGGTTTCAGATAAAGGAAATTCCCTCCGTGGCGTACAGGAAAATATTGAAGTGCGCACGAAAGATGAAACAGTAAACATTCAAGATTACACGCGTTATTCTTGGACGTCAATCAACGGCAGAAAAAACACGGTCAACAAATCAATTAGGAACAAAGGCCATGATGCAATGTATAAGCATTTGGTGAAAACATATCACAACAAAGCTGAAGTAAAATACACAAGGGAAGATTTACTGAAATCTGCATTGACCACTTTTTATGTTTCTAAAATGTATAAAGAAGGAATAAGGAATTTGAATCTCTATGATAAAACGAAGGATTTTCACTCCAAATGATACTTTAAGAAACGGTTTTTTATAATCAAACCTTACCCTCGTTTCAAAAAAACCTATTTTTGCACCAAAATTCACAATAATGAAGCAAGTAATCCAAAACTTTAAAACTGGAGAATTATATGTAGATGAAGTACCAAACCCTTCCATTTCGGAAAATATGGTGCTGGTGGAGAACAAGTTTTCCTTAATAAGTGCAGGAACTGAAAGAGGAACCGTAAAGGTTGGCAAAGCCAGTCTTATTGGCAAAGCCAAACAGCGTCCCGATCTTGTGGCGCAAGTGCTTCAAAACATAAAAAAAGAGGGACTAAAAGCCACCATCGATAAAGTGAAAACCAAACTCGACTCTTTAAAAGCGTTAGGATATAGCACATCCGGAGTTGTCGCTGCTTCCATGGACAGCAACAGCAAATTTAAACCAGGCGATCGCGTTGCTTGTGCAGGACAAGATTACGCCTCGCACGCTGAGGTGGTTGCTATTCCACAGAATTTGGTTGTTAAAATTCCAGAAAATGTTTCTTTTGAAGAAGCGAGCTTCACAACTTTAGGA
>DAIMFZ010000156.1:0-5775 GCA_036724225.1 Aequorivita sp. | reverse complement strand
GCGGGGCCGAAGGCTTCTTTATACGAAAATCCCATAGGCGCAGCCGTTGCAGGAATGGCCTGCATTCCTGTGGCAGAACTGTGATGGGGAATGTTCGGTTTGTCGTCATCTCGCAGACTTGGGTGGCAATAATAGGTTCTTCCTCCTGAAAATGGGTCATCTCTTTTCGCCAAAAGCTGGAGCATCAATTCATAAGGCTTCATCCCTATTGAAAGTAACATGGCATCGTCGCGATAATATGGAAAAGCGTAATCTTGTGGCAGAAGTTGTGTACCTATCGCTATTTGGATTACTTCGTGGCCCCGCGAAGTTGCGTGAACGTATTTTGAAACTGTTTTAAAGTTTTCTTCGTAAATATCCGTCATCGATTTTGCGGTGACTAAGGTTTTGAAGGCTTTTATGAGTATTTCTTTATTTACTATTTTATCTTTTTTATTTACCATTTGTCTTTTGTTGGACTTTTTGAATCACGACGTTTGGACTCACGACTTCTTTTTGAACCACGAATCAATACGTTTTGATCCACGACTTTTTCAAATTTTGACGATTGGAACCACGACGGTTTGAATCACGACTATCTTTTTTGTGGTTCGTGCAGTGAGCTTAAGCGAACGGTCGTGGTTCAAAACGTCCTTTTCATATCAAACTGTTCCATATAATCGGCTATTCTCCTTAAAAATGAACCTGCCAAATACCCATCCACAATTCTATGGTCAAAGGAAAGTGAAAGATACATCATCTGACGGATTTCAATACTATCACCGTCTTTTCGCTCCATCACTTCGGCGCGTTTTTTTATAATTCCTGTTGCGAGAATTGCGGCTTCGGGCTGGTTAATAATTGGCGTGCCCATCAAACTACCGAAAGTTCCAACATTACTAATGGTAAAGGTGCTTCCTTTGGTGTCGTCACCTTTTAGTTTATTATCGCGGGCTTTTCCGGCAAGTTCATTTATACCTTTAGCCAGTTCATATAAATCTTTTTTGTCGGCATTTTTAACGACGGGAACTATCAAATTTCCCGAAGGAAGCGCAGTTGCCATTCCAATGTTTATTTCGTCTTTTACAATGATATTTGTTCCGTCTAAAGTGGAATTTATCATTGGAAAATCAGTGATGGCTTTGGCAACACATTCAATAAACAATGGGGTGAACGTGAGTTTTTCGCTGTATTTTTTCTGAAAAGCGGCTTTGTTTCTGTTGCGCCAATTCACCATTTCGGTCAAATCAGCTTCAACATATGCAGTAACATGAGGCGAAGTGTGTTTGCTGAAAACCATACGATCCGCAATCATTTGGCGCAGGCGGTCCATTTCTACTATTTTACCTTTTCCTTTGTCGAATTTTAAATCCGGTATTTTAAATCCGGAAGGTTCTGAAACGGATTGCGCAAACTGAAAGGGACGTCCGTTTTCCAAATAATTTGAGACATCGCTTTTTCGTAATCTGCACTCTTTTCCTGTTCCGGGAATTCTGGCCAATTCTTCGTAACTGATGTGATTTTTTCGGGCTATACTATCAATTAAAGGTGAAATGAAAACGTTTTCGTTTACAATGAATGACTTTGAAGTTGAAGTTGAAGATGAAATTGATTTGGCAGAAGAAACTTTCGCCTTTTCCTTTTTTTCAGAAGTTTTGGAAACAGTTTTTTTAGAATTGGAATTTTCGGAAAGTTCCAAAATTGCAATCATTTCTCCCACGGGAACAATGTCCTGGGCTTTAAATTTATGCTGAAGCATTTTTCCCGAAGCGGGCGCAGGAACTTCGTTGTCCACTTTGTCAGTTGCAACCTCAAGCAAAATATCGCCTTCTTCAAAGGTATCGCCCTCGTTTACCATCCAATTGATGATAGTTCCTTCGGTAATGCTTTCGCCCATTTTGGGCATTTTGAATTCGGTTTTATTCATAAATAAATTTTATCCTTCACATTATGGAAGGTTTTTATGTTTTTTCTTCTTTTTATTTTGCCCTGGAGCATAAGGTTTTGCACTTTTAGAGCCTGTAAACTTCTTAACTTGACCTGGAGGTGATTTATGCGTTTTAACTGCATGGTGGTGCATTCCACAAGAAGTCAACAGACTTACTGAGAAAATCGCCAATAAAAATAATCGAAATAAGGTTTTCATAAACTTAGATTTTAGATTCAAAATAAATGTAATCTACCTTAGATCAATTAAAATTCTTTTTGGCTAAAGCTTAATATTCTTTTCTTTGAATTCATTTAGCGTTTTATAAATATCTTCCTGTTTTGGTCTTTCCTTCGGAATATCCCTTAAAGGCTCAACTGCTCTCAAACTTTCGTGACAATCTGCAGGCAATTGCTGATACAATCGCGTTCCAGCGGTTTTCCAAGCAATCATTTCATCTGTAATCTCTTTAATGGCTTTTGCAGGATTTCCGACAATCAATTTTCGTTTTGGAAACTTTTCTTCCGCTTTCACAAAACTCATCGCGCCAACAATACACTCATCGCCAATTTCGGCATCGTCCATGATTACGCTGTTCATTCCAATTAAACAATTTCTACCCAGATTTGCCCCGTGAATAATAGCTCCGTGACCTACGTGCGCGCTTTCTTTTAAAACTATACTTTTTCCAGGAAACATATGAATTGTGCAATTTTCCTGAACATTCACGCCGTCTTCCAAAATGATCTCGCCCCAATCGCCACGGATTGCGGCACCGGGGCCGATGTAGCAGTTTTTCCCAATAATCACATTGCCAGTAACTGCCGCCAATGGATGGACGAAACTGGATTCGTGGATAACTGGAATATGGCCTTTGAAGGAATAAATCATATCTTATTCAAATCGTTTCAATGTTTCTTTTGTAAATTCACTCAGTACCAATCTTCCTGAAATTACTGCCCGTCCGGCCAAAAGTTCATCCCAATCTTCCGTGCCGCTCCAAAATACTTTTTTCATTTCTTTCATCGCTTCGGGATTATAATTGCACAGATTTTCTGCGAATTTCTGAACGGTTTCGTCAAGTTCTTCTAATGAATTGAAAACTTGATTATACAACCCCTTTTGTCGTGCCCATTCGGCTTCGTAAAATGTATTGGCGTCTATGGCAATCTGTGAATAGCCACTAACACCCATTTTGCGTTCCACAACGGGACCAACTACAAACGGGCCGATTCCGACATTCAATTCGCTCAATTTTATTGCGGCAAACTTCGTAGCCATACAATAATCTGTAGCAGAAGCAATGCCCACGCCACCGCCAACGGTTTTCCCCTGAATTCTTCCTATGATGAATTTGGGACATTTCCGCATTGCGTTTATCACATTTGCAAAACCACTGAAAAATATTTTTCCAGTTTCGGCATCGTTGATGTTTATGAGTTCGGTGAAACTGGCTCCTGCACAGAATGTTCTATCGCCTCCACTTTTTAAGATGATTACTTTTATAGTAACATTATTTCCAGCTTCGGTGATTGTATTTGCAAGTTTCGCCAATAAATCTCCCGGCAGACTGTTTTGCGCTGGGTGGAAGAATTCGATTGTGGCGATCCCATTTTCAATGTTTATGTGAACGTATGGTTCAGACATGTTTCTATGTTTAAATTTTATATTAACCCGAATTGCTCGAAGTGATGGTTCAAATGTTTCCGTTCCAACAAATACCACTCATAACGGTTCATTTGGCCAAAAACGATGTTCTTTAATTTGGAATCAGGATTTTCTTTGAAATAGGTTTTATAAGCTTCTCTTTCCTCAAGAAATTTCGCCTTCGCCGTTGCTAAATCGGGATGTTTTAAACTATCCAATTTATCTTTTTCCAACAATGGGAAATTGGTATTCCGTGGAAATTTTTCATAGTTATAAAGGCTTGCGTGCACTTTTTCCAAAATCTTTTCGGGCGTTGCAACCTCAAAATCCTGAATTTTTCCCGAACCTATTTTATAAGTGTATTCCAAATGTTCCAACATATGTTGTGGCGTCATTATGCCCCATTTCGGTTTTGTTTCTTCAGTTAATTTGTTCAGAAGTTCCAGAATTTTTTCATCAGTCATTTCAACAAAAGTTTCCTGTTTTTTCTGAACCATTGTTAGAATTGTTGCAACCGCCACCAACTCATCTTCGGCATCAAAAACCTCAACAAACCATTTTACAATTCCGCTTGGATGTTCTGCGAAAGCAACATCGCGATCCACTTTTTGTTTGCAGGTCAGTCGCACATAAATCGTGTCGTTATGGTATAACGGACGAAGAAAACGGCAGTCTTCCAAACCGTAATTCGCTGCTACCGGACCTTTGTTTGGATAGACAAATAAGCCAGCGGCCGCAGCAATGATGAAATAGCCGTGGGCAGTTCGTTTTTCAAAAATACTTCCGTCAAGCGAAGTAATATCGGTATGTGCGTAAAAATGATCCCAAGTAAGGTTTGCGAAATTGATAATATCAGTATCCGTAATTGTACGGTTGTGCGTTTTCAAAGACATTCCGGGTTCGATGTCTTCCCAATGATATTTAAATGGATGCTGATCTGCTTCCTTGTATTTTGCATTCGCCTGATAAATTCCCGTTATTTCAGTCAAAGTAGTCGGCGAACCTTGAATTGCGGTACGCTGCATATAATGTTTTATACCGCGTACGCCGCCCATCTCCTCGCCGCCACCAGCACGGCCCGGACCGCCGTGAACCAAACTTGGCAATGGCGAACCGTGACCTGTACTTTCTTGGGCACTTTCACGATTTAAAACTAAAATTCTTCCGTGATGGGAAGCAGCATTTATCACATATTCCTTTGCAATCTTATCATCGTTTGTCGCGATGGAAGAAACCAAAGAGCCTTTCCCCATTTTAGCCAATTCAATAGCTTCATGCAAATTTTTGTAAGGCATAATCGTGCTCACGGGCCCGAAAGCTTCCGTTTCGTGTACTGATAAATTTTTAAAGGGATAATCTTCGCGAAGTAAAATTGGAGCTAAGAAAGCACCTTTTTTAGCATCGGCGCCAATTACTTCAATTTTATCTAAATCGCCATAAACGATACTTGCGGTTTTGGACAATTCGTGAACGCGTTGTCTCACTTCCTTCACTTGATCCAAACTCACCAACGAACCCATTCTAACTTCCTTCAAACGCGGATCGCCAATAGTTACTTTTGAAAGGGCATTTCCGAGTGCAATTTGCACATCTTCAATCAAATTTTGCGGAACAATTACACGACGTATTGCGGTACATTTTTGTCCGCATTTCACCGTCATTTCATTTCGAACTTCTTTAATAAAAAGATCGAATTCAGGCGTTCCGGGAACAGCATCTTCGCCCAAAACGGAAGCGTTTAAACTATCTGCTTCCATGGTGAAGGGAACAGATTCCTCAATAACTCTTTTGTGTGCTTTTAACATTCGGCCCGTTGTTGCCGAACCAGTGAAAGTAACCACATCCTGTGATTCCACGCTGTCCAGAATAGTTCTGGCCGAACCAGTAATTAATTGCAATGCGCCTTCAGGTAAAATTTTGGAAGCTATAATTTCACGAACTACAGCTTCGGTCAGAAAAGAAGTGTTTGTCGCAGGCTTTACAACGGCGGGAACACCAGCCATCCAGTTTACGGCACATTTTTCAAGCATTCCCCAAACTGGGAAATTGAAAGCGTTTATATGAATTGCGACGCCGCGTTTTGGCACCATAATGTGGTGCGCCATAAAACGGCCACCGCGCGACAAATCTATAGGTTCGCCTTCAACGTGATAGGATTGATTGGGGAATAATTTACGAAGGGAAGCGTTGGCAAAAAGGTTTCCGAAACCACCTTCAATATC
>DAIMFZ010000155.1:5547-5884 GCA_036724225.1 Aequorivita sp. | reverse complement strand
GAGTTTAAATAGTTCATTCCCAAAAATAGGCATCAATTTTCATTCCTGAAGTTTAAGAAACGAAAATTGACCAATCAATTTTTCAGTGTTTCTATTGTAATTACTGCTAAGCATCTTTTAAATGAATAACTGGTTGCTATTTTTTTTAGCATCCGTCATCCAGCACCCGTCACCCATCATCCGTCACCGATCATCCGTCATCCTAACTATCAATTCACTACTTTTGCGGCAAATAATCATTTATGGAATCTTTCAACGAGCTTAATATTTCCAAACAACTGCAATACGCCATTACCGACCTCGGTTTTGAAAAGCCAACGCCCATACAGGCGCAGTC
>DAIMFZ010000155.1:0-5537 GCA_036724225.1 Aequorivita sp. | reverse complement strand
GGTGCTGATATGGTGGGAATAGCACAGACAGGAACGGGAAAGACTTTTGCATATATGCTTCCTATATTGCAAGATTTGAAGTTTTCAAAGCAGGTTCATCCTCGTGTTATGGTTTTGGTCCCCACTCGGGAATTGGTTCTGCAAGTGGTTGAAGAAATTGAAAAGTTTGGAAAATATTCCTCCGTACGTGTTGTGGGAATTTATGGTGGCACAAACATCAACAACCAAAAAGAAGCCGTTTCAAAGGGAACCGACATCATTGTTGCAACCCCAGGACGTTTATACGATTTGATTATTAGCCGAGCCATTCAGCTGAAATCCATTAAAAAAGTGGTGATAGATGAAGTGGATGTGATGCTCGATCTCGGTTTTCGTTTTCAGCTTACCAATATTTTGGAACTGCTGCCCACAAAACGCCAAAACATTATGTTTTCGGCAACTATGACAGAGGAGGTTAATGTTTTTATACACGATTTCTTTGTTGGACCAACCACAGTTTCGGTAGCGGTTAGCGGCACGCCATTGGAAAATATTTCGCAATACACCTATGCTGTTCCTAATTTTTATACGAAAGCCAATCTACTGAAACATTTGCTTCAGAATGAAAGCGATTTTAAAAAAGTACTTGTTTTCGTTCCAAATAAAAAAAGTGCCGATATGGTTTTTGACATTTTGGACGAATTTTTCGGAAGTGAAGTTGCCGTAATCCACAGTAACAAAACCCAGAATTACAGGATCCGTTCCATAGAAAACTTCAACGCTGAAAAAACGCGAATTCTTGTAACCACAGACGTTATGGCGCGTGGGTTGGATTTGGACCAGATAAGTCACGTAATCAATTTTGATGTTCCAAACTTCCCCGAAAACTATATGCACCGCATTGGTAGAACAGGAAGGGCGGAGCAGGAGGGAACCGCTATACTGCTATACACCGAAAAGGAAAAAGATGCCAAGGAAGCAATTGAAACCTTGATGGGTTTAAAAATTGAAGAACTCAGTTTTCCTTCGGAAGTAGAAATTTCAAAACAGCTCACTTACGAGGAACAACCGCAAGTTGTAGAGATAAACAACCCAAATTATGTTGAAGAAGCTGGTCCTGCTTTTCACGAAAAGAAGGAAAAGAACCAAAAGGAAAACCAGGGCGGTTCATACAAACGCATTATAAAACAGAAATACAAAAAACCACTAACCCGGGGCGATAAAATTTATAATAAAAAGAAGAAAGGAAAATAGACATTAAGTTTTAAGCAACCATCAATTAATCCAATCATCTATTAATCCAAATATCTAATATTTCAAAAATCTAACAATCCCACAATCCCCTGAAACAAAAAAACACCCTAATAATAATCCTTGCGTTTTTCTCCATCTATGTCATTTGGGGTTCTACTTATATGCTAAATAAGGTTGCGGTTACTGAATTGCCACCTTTCTTTTTGGCGTCCATTCGTTTTACCAGTGCAGGCTCGTTGATATTTATCATTTCCAAAATAATGGGGAAGAGCCTTGCAATTACTCGAAAGCAATTGCTAAATACCTTTATTGTGGGCGTTTTGTTTCTTTCATTCGGAAATGGGATTATTGTTTGGGCATTGAAATATGTTGATAGTGGTTTCGCAGCTTTGGAGATTTCCGCACAACCTTTGGTAGTTTTATTGTTGATGCGGTTATTGCAGGGCAAGCGCATCAAAGCAATGTCCTTAGTTGGCGTTGGCTTGGGTATTTTGGGGATATTTCTTTTGGTGGGCCAAAAACAGATTATTGCCGATAAAGATACTGTAATGGGAATGCTGATGATCTTTGGCTGTATGCTTAGTTGGGCCTACGGTAGCATCTTCGTTGGCAATGCAGACCTCCCGAAGAATTTCTTTGTAAACACTGGCTACCAAATGTTCACTGCAGGTATTACCCTTGCCATTGCCAGTTTTCTTTTTGGGGAAGAATGGATTGCGCCAACCCACTGGGGGCAGTCCGTACAGCTCAGTATGGTGCTTTTGATTCTTTTCGGAAGTATTGTTGCATTTACCTCTTTCAACTATTTGCTAAAAACCGTTTCGCCAGACAAAGTAGCCACTTCCACACTTGTAAACCCTGTTATTGCGCTCTTCTTAGGCTGGTATATTTTGAATGAGCAAATAACCCTGCAATCCATCATTGCTGCTGTTGTGCTTTTAACTGGAGTGTATTTTATCAATACGAGCCGTACTTCTATTACATTTCCCAGATTTTCTGGGCGTGTAACAAAGAATAAAGAATAATAGTAATATCAGAAAAAGAAGGAATGAAATACAAAAGACCTCCAAAAATAATTTTGGAAGTCTTTATAAAAACTTAAAGGTAAAGGATTAAACCCTTCTTCCGGTAAGTAGTTTGTAAACTATCAATATTACTGCAATTACCAGCAATAGGTGGATAATACCGCCCACTGCAGGAAATAGAAAAAAGCCACCGAGCCAGCCCAGTACGAGCAAGACTACAATAATCCATAAAATGTCTCCCATTGTTGTTTCATTTAATTGTTAGTGAAGTGAATTTAGTTTTTATTGAAATAAAGCAAAAGCTCAATTCGGTTTTTTACTGACTTGAAAAAAAACAATTTAACTAAATTCTGAAGTTAATCAGCCTTGCCAAGATACAACACAATGAACATAAGCTTCTTATAAATAATAGTTAATACTTTGTTATTTTAATAGAATCACTATTTGGTAATCATTTAAGTATTAACACTGCCTTAACCCAATTTTATTGGATGGATAAATATCTTTATAAGTTAAAACAATTATTTTTAGTACTCTTTTAATCAAAATTGAATAACAAAATTTAAATATAATTTAATGGCAACATCCACAAAAGCATACGGCGTACAAAGCGAAAAAGACAACCTAAAACCCATGGACATCCAGCGCAGGGAAGTGGGGGATGATGACGTAAAACTTGACATCACCTATTGTGGCGTGTGCCATAGTGATATCCACACCGCCCGCAACGAATGGGGCGGCTCAAAATATCCTGTTGTTCCCGGCCATGAAATTATTGGCCACGTTACCGCCGTAGGCAAAAATGTAAAAAACTTCAAAGTGGGCGATGTAGTTGGTGTGGGCTGCTTAGTAGATTCCTGCCAGGAATGTGCCCAATGTAAAAACAATATGGAGCAGTTCTGCGAACAAGGCGCAACGTTTACCTATAATAGCACCGATAAACACTTAAAAGGCAAGCAAACCTTCGGCGGCTATTCCAGCAGTGTTGTAGTTAACAAAGAGTTCGTGCTCAACATTCCCAAAAACTTAGACGAAGCCGGTACAGCGCCTTTGTTGTGTGCAGGCATAACCACTTGGTCGCCACTTAGGCATTGGAAAGTAAAAAAAGATGACAAAGTGGGCGTGATTGGTCTCGGCGGCTTAGGCCATATGGGCGTTAAGTTTGCAAATGCCTTGGGCGCGCATGTTGTAATGATTACAACATCGCCTTCAAAAGCAGCAGATGCCAAGAAACTGGGTGCCCACGAAGTACTTATCAGTAAAAACGAAACTGAAATGGCAAAACACAAAGGCTCGTTCGACTTTATTTTGAACACCATACCCGTAGGCCATAAGATGGATCCATACCTTTCCCTTTTAAAAGTTGACGCCACAATGGTACTGGTTGGCGCGGTGGAACCTTTGGAGCCATTCCACGGTGGCGGCATTATTATGGGGCGCAAGCGAATTGCCGGCTCCTTGATTGGCGGCATAAAGGAAACACAGGAAATGCTGGACTTCTGCGGTAAACACAATATTGTTTCAGATATTGAGATGATTGATATTAAAGATATAAATGAAGCCTATGACCGCGTGGTAAAGGCTGATGTAAAATACCGTTTTGTGATTGATATGGCTTCCTTAAAAAAGTAGGCCTACAATTTCAATAATATGACCTTGCTGTTAACACACAGTAAATTTTAACGCAACGAACCTTCCGGAAATTTAACCTTATCGGGTGCCTCGTTCAAAAGGGGCAGGGCATATTTCAAAATACGGTTTCTACGTCCCGTGGTATCCATGGGCTCTACGGGGTAGGAAACCACCGCTTCCATCCAGGCAAACGTATTTATCCTAAAATAAACAGCCGGTTCCCATTGTTTCGGGATATTGGCCGCAAACTCGGGGTACTGTTCCTTAAAATCAGCGGTTGCTGCTTTTAGAAGACAGGCTTCCACAAACGCTAGGTCGCTGGTGTAGGCAACTTGAAGGGGAGTTTCGTTCCCTATAAACGGGAATTCGGGCCCCGAATAATTAATTACCTCTTCCCGTAATATCAAACTATTTGGAAAACGGATTACTCGTCCACTTTTTCTGTCGTTTACCAGATAATCTCCACTGCATTCCAAAATGGAAGTATCCAAATAGCTTATCTCAATCACATCGCCGCGGAACCCTTTTATTTGAATGCGATCGCCTACAAGATACGATCTGCGAAAAACCAAATAAACCCAAGCAATAAAAGACGCTATTGGCGCCTGCAGTGCAAAACCTATAACCAGCGAAATCAATCCAAAACTAAACGCCGCCGCATACAGATTTTGAAATAAGAACGAAGCTGCCACAATAAGGCTGAACACAATGGCAAGAAACCGGATAATTCGCAAGAGGTTGTACTTTTCTCCTTCTATCTGCTTTTGGGTATTGACCAGTCTGCTAATTATTTTGCTGATCATAAAGATTAAAGCTATCATAAATAAGCTCAAAGTCAAATTCTTTAGAAATGGAGTGTATTCATCCCAAGAGTCAAAAAACCTTAAATCCAGCAAATAATGTAAGGCAATCAACAACACCGCCATTACCCCATAAATCAGTATCCAATAATTATACCTGTGAACATCCATAGTGTTTTGGTTCCGTTTAGAAATGTAAAAATATAGTAATTTAGGGCGAATGGAGAATGTTTAATACCAAATCCTAAAATCTCAATCTCAAATCTCAAATCCCAAATCTCAAATCCCAAATCTCAAATCTCAAATCTCAAATGTATAAAGTCTTACCTCCTAAGTCCTACGACCTATGACCTACGTCCTACGTCCTGCGTCTTGTGTCCTGCATCTTGATTCTTGCATCTTCCATCTTGATTCTTGCGTCTTGCGTCCTGCACAAAAGTTATAGTGCTCATCAACAACTACTTATAAATATTTAGTATCTTAGCATTAGGTATATTCTCCCCTTCACTTTAAATGAATCCAAAATGTCTAAAGAACCTATCTACAATGGGTATAAAGACCCTAGGAAAGTGCGCTTATTGAAGGATGAGCACATCAGAGAACTTTTTGGAATTAGCCAATCCTGCTTGTATCAATGGCGGAAAAAGAAAGAAATTCCATTTTTTAAAATTGGAAGTACCAACTACTATTTGGAAGATGTAATTATCAGGATGCTATACCTGCGAGGGGGCAAGCTGCCAAAAGACTTGGACGACGGGGAATGAAACAAAAAACCAACTATAGTGAAATAATCACCATAATCGGTTTTTCATTGCTTATTGCTACAAGCTGGTGCAGCTTACAGCAT
>DAIMFZ010000154.1:0-5887 GCA_036724225.1 Aequorivita sp. | reverse complement strand
TAAATGAATATACTATATGGAGCAACTATGAGTTTTAAAAAAATTATATTAATGACATTTCAACAGACACTGGAAGCCCAAATTAAAGCCGCAGTAGAAAAACTGTACGGCGCCAAACTTGAATCTGTGGAATTACAACCCACACGCAAAGATTTTGAGGGTGATATTACCGCTGTTATTTTTCCGATGTTGCGCGTGGTGAAAGGAAATCCGGTGCAGATTGGGGAAGCGATTGGCAAGTATTTGGTTGAAAATGTTTCAGAAATTGAGAAATTCAACGTGGTTCAAGGTTTTTTGAATATTGTTTTGAGTGATGCGTATTATTTAAATTTCTTTAATTCAGTAACCGATTTTTCAAATTTTGGTAAAGTTCCGCAGGGAAATGAAGCGATGATGGTTGAATACTCTTCGCCAAACACAAACAAACCGCTGCATTTGGGCCATGTTCGAAATGTTTTGTTAGGCTATTCTGTTGCTGAAATTGAAAAAGCTGCCGGAAAAAAAGTCTATAAAACCCAAATCATCAACGACCGTGGAATTCATATTTGCAAAAGTATGCTGGCGTGGGAAAGATTCGGAAATGGTGAAACGCCTGATTCCTCTAATTTGAAAGGCGATAAGCTCGTTGGGAATTATTACGTAAAATTCGACAAAGAATACAAAAAGCAAATTGCAGCTTTAATTGAAGAAGGAAAAACAGAGGAAGAAGCAAAAGTTCAAGCACCGATTATAAATGAAGCCCAAGAAATGCTGCGAAAATGGGAAGCCGGCGATGAAGAAACCGTTGCGCTTTGGAAAAAAATGAACGGCTGGGTTTACAAAGGTTTTGAGAAAACGTACAAAGCCATTGGGGTAGATTTCGATTTTTATTATTACGAAAGCGATACCTATTTATTAGGAAAGGATATTATAGAAGAAGGCATAAAAAAAGATGTTTTTTTTATGAAAGACGACGGCTCTGTTTGGTGCGATTTAACCGAAGACGGCCTGGATGAAAAACTGGTGTTGCGAAGTGATGGCACCGCGGTTTATATGACGCAGGATCTTGGTACGGCAGTGCAACGCGTAAAGGATCACCCAGACGTTGGCGGAATGATTTACACAGTTGGAAATGAGCAGGATTACCATTTTAAGGTCTTGTTTTTAATTCTGAAAAAACTGGGCTACAATTGGGCGAAAAATCTGTTTCATTTAAGTTATGGCATGGTGGATCTCCCTTCCGGGAAAATGAAAAGTCGCGAAGGAACGGTTGTTGACGCAGATGATTTGATTTCACAAATGACGGAGACTGCACGAACCATTTCCGAAGAACTCGGAAAGATTGACGATTTCTCCAAAGAGGAAAAAGAGCAATTATACAGAATGATCGGTTTGGGAGCGTTGAAGTATTACATCCTAAAAGTGGACCCCAAAAAACGAATCCTTTTCGATCCCGAAGAGAGTGTGGATTTTCAAGGAAATACCGGACCGTTTATTCAATATACCTATGCGCGGATTCAGTCTATTTTGAGAAAGGCGGCTTCCGCTTCGGCTCCGCTCAGCGACCGGACGTTGAGAACTTCGGCTTCACTCAGTCTAAACTCCGCCGAAACCTCTTTTGATGAAGGAATTCAAATGCATCCAAAGGAAAAGGAACTTATAAAAATTATTCAGCAATATCCCGAAACCATTCAGTTCGCAGCAGAGAATTACAGTCCCGCATTGATAGCAAATTACACCTATGATTTGGTAAAGGAATTCAACAGTTTCTACCAAAACGTGCCCATTTTGGCAACAGATAACGAAACTGAAAAAGCATTCCGTGTAAAACTTTCTGGAGCGGTTGCTGAGGTTATTAAAAATGCGTTTGCGCTATTGGGAATTGAGGTTCCGGAACGGATGTAGTTTTTAAAACAAAACCTGAAACGAAAAATTTGGTGTAATTCCCAAAGAAACTTCTTCAATTTTATTTACCGAAACTTCATTGTTTTCGTTCCTTATCGGAGCATATCGGATATTTAAGGTGTTTTCGGTATTAAAAAGATTTAAAAGGGCGATGTTTATTTTGGCATCGATGGTAGGTGAGAGTTTCCACAGATATTCCGCAGAGAAATCCGTTCTTAAATAGTCTGGCAATCTTTCGCTATTCGGCACGTCAAACCGAATGGTGGTTACACCACCTTCCATTGTGGTTTCGGCATTTTTTAAAGGAATGGTATAAGGTTTTCCGCTGTGCCAATTAAGCCCCAAAGCAATTTTCAGCGCATTCCAAGTATAGCTCCCTGCAAGCGTTGCAGCATGTTGCATATCTAAATTGTTCGGAAATGTTGTAGGGGAAAGTGTTCCAAATTCATAATCATTTTTGCTGTACAAATAACTGGCCCAGGCGCTGAAGGATTCTGTTTTTTTATTGATCACAATTTCGGCACCTTTCACAGTATAATTTCCTATGGCTCTTGAAAACTGGAATTGGTTTTGAAGTCCTTGGTTAGCACTATTTATATCCTCCACGATTTTGTAAAATCCTTCCACATTCATAAAAAGTCCTTTCTTGCCGTACACAAAACCCGCAGAAGCTTGTTTGCTTTTAATAATTGGAGTGTTTTCACCGTCTGCCAATACCCATCGTCTTTTTTCTATACCGAGAAAGTCACTTTCAAAATCGATTCTTTGAGTGGCACTTTGGCTCTTGAATTCTCCCAAAACCTCAACAGCGAAACCGTTGCCAAATTTTTGATGCAGGCTCAATCGTGGTTCAATTAAAAATTCTTCAAACTTACCAAAATAATTCCCCCGCAAACCCGCGGCCACAAAGGTTTTTTGATTGTTAGATAAATAATTCAACCCTGCGAAAAGCGCATGTGTTCGGAGCACATCTTTTTCATAATCCCGAAATCGTGGCAAATTGATATCCTGTGTATTTGCAATGCCGATTTCTGAAAAATGATAGCCTGTTTGAAGTTTTAGGTTTTCTGACAAAACTAGGCTTGCATCCAACTTTAAACCAGTTTCCAACACCTCATTTTTTTGGATTTGTTCTTGGGTAGTGAAAATGTCACGGTTGATGGCATCCAATGAATAATATGTGCCATAAATTAAAGCGGTAGTCTCTATTTTATCATTCCACTTATGGTTCCACGAAACACCGCCAAGCAAACTGCGTTGGTCCAACTCGCTGGTTTTAGATTGGGAAGTGGTTTCCAGGGATTCATTAAAATCGAGTGAATTGTCAATGTTCAAAAAGTTGATGCGAAACTTGTCTTTTTTTGAAAAATCCCAAAGCAATTTGGTTCCGAAATCATAAAAACTGAAATTTTCGTTCGTATTTATCGCGATGTTGTTTTGGTTGTTTTCAATATTAGTGATTTCGCTATCCTGAAAAATCCGTTTTGTATAATTTTTATAAATGGGCGATTCCCAAAGATGGTTGATTGATTTTCGGGCAGCAATCTGAATGCTAAATCTTTCTGAAATGGGAAGGTCCAAAAACCCGTTTCCGTTTATTAAATTGAAACCGATTCCTGCTTCTGTTTTAGATGAAACAGTGTTTTTTGAACGCATATCCACCACGCCAGAAACTCCTTCGCCATAGCGAATATTGGTACCGTTTTTATAAAGAGTTACTTTTTTTGTGATATCTGGATTTAATGCGGAAATAAGTCCAAAAAAATGTCCGCTTTGATACATCTTTATGTCGTCCCAAAGCAAAAGGTTTTCGTCGTGCATTCCCCCGCGAATGTTGATGTTTGAGATGGTTTCATCCACGCTTTCTACGCCTGGGAGTGCTTGCGCAATCTGCAGCACATCGTTTTCCACTTGTCCTGGTAACAAGCCGAAATATTGGGTTGAAAGCAAAATGGATCCGTCTAGGTTTTTGTCAATTCCCTTAGTAAAAATGTTTTGGATCATTACGGGCTCAAGCACAGAAACCGAAGGAAACATAAGTAAAGCAGGACAGTTTGTTGATAAATCTGAAGTATTTTTCGTGATTTTAATATAACCCACAAACGAAACCGTGAAGGTTGCGTTTTTGTTTTGAGGTGGAATATAAAAAAACCCTTCGGCGTTCGTTATTGTTTTAAATGAATTAACCTCTGAAATAACTGTTGCCTATTCCAACGGCAACTGGATTTCAAATTCGATAATCCTTCCGCAACTACTGCCCGTATTTTCTTTGGAAGTAATGGTAATATAGCGTTCATTGATACGGTTGTACAGAAATGGTGTATTTTCCTGAAGGTACAAAAGGACGTTCTCTATGGAAGCACCATCTTTTGACGGAAGTTTCAGTGTTATTCCTTCAACTTCTTCCCGAACGTAGGAAAAGCGCACATTGTGTACTTTTTCCAAAGTTTCCAAATAGGCCAAAAGAGCAATTACTTCGGTCTCCTGCGCTATGGTTTTTGCTCCATAGATACAGAACACCAAAAGAAAAACTAAGACTCTGTAGCTACTTGCTATTTTTGGCTTCAATGGTTACTGCTCCGTTTTTATTTATTTTATAATTCAATTGAAGGGGTTCACAAATTGATTTTAAGGCAAGTTCAAGATTTTGGTGGTAAAAGGTGCCAGTGAATTTTTTGGTAGAATCTATATTTACTAAAGAAACATTGATTGGGTATTGTCTTTCCAGTTCTTTTACAACCATTTGCAAGGGGGTATTTTCAAAACTGCTTTCGTCGGCAAGCCATGCAGGAGAGAGGTTTTCAGAAGGTTTATTAATAACCAATTTTCCGTTTTCAATCTGTATCTTGTTTCCGGCGGGCACTTTTATAAGCGTATCGTTGAAGGCTACGCTCACCAAACCTTCATAGCAGGCAACCTCAAAAAGCCCATCTCTGGCAGAAACGTTGAACTGTGTGCCCAACACACTAACGGTCCCTTCGTCAGTTTTTACACTAAATTTACTTCCTTTGGTTACTTTGAAATACGCTTCGCCCTCTAAGGAAAGTTCGCGGGAATGGTTCCAATTTTTTTTATTAAACGTAATTTCTGAACCAGAATTCAAGACCACTTCAGACCCATCGGGCAACGAAAAGATTTCGGTTTGTGCAATTTCAGTTTTTACTGAAGTATTTAGAGTTGTGGTATAATAATAACCCGCAAGAAGCAATGCGAATACGGCGGCTACTTTCCAAACAATCGAAAAAACATTTGGTTTTTGTAATTGACGGACGGGTTTTATTTTATTCGAAATAGCTTCAAAATTTGCCTCGGAATTCATTTCGGGAACCTCGAAGCCCGAGCTGGCATCGGCAATCTGAACATAGGAAGCATATTCTGGATCAGCTTTTAACTGTTCCAGTTCTTCCGGAGTGGCTTGCTTATTGAGCCATTTGTGCAGTAAGTGGTCTTTTTCCATTTTTATTGTGTTCATAGGTGAAACAGTTCAACATTCTATTACCCTACCTTAAATTTTAAATATTCCCGATTTCCTTACGCAGGGTTGCCAAAGCTAGGCTCATTCTTTTCTCCACAGCTTTTACTGAAATATTGAGCATTTCAGCTATTTCAGCATATTTTTTTCCTTCAATTCGGTTTAAAAGAAAAGCGGTACGTTGCGCTTCGGTTAGATTTTCGATGGAATTCTTGAGCTTTTGGTTAAATTCTGTTTCTTCCATCAAAAACTCGGGAGAATGAAAATTTGTGTGGTCAGATTTAATTGTGGAGTGTTTCAATACTACTTTTTTGTGTGCTACTTCGTTTAAAAAAGCATTGTTGCAAACGGTATATAAAAACGATTTTGCCTTTTCTTTGGTAACTTTTGTGCAGTTTTGCCATAGTTTTATGAAAGCTTCCTGTACCAAATCGTCTGCCTGCGCAGTGTCCCCACATTTAAAATAGATAAACCGCCAAACTGGTTTTCCGTGGGCTTCATACAAAAGTGTGAATGTATTTTCGTTACAGA
>DAIMFZ010000153.1:0-5903 GCA_036724225.1 Aequorivita sp. | reverse complement strand
ACCGTCTGGCAAAATTCAATGTAGATACCCGCCAAAGTTCGGGGTTTATCGGCCTGCCAACTCCTGCAAATACATTGTTGATTTTAAGCCTGCCTTTGATCTTGGAGTTTCAATATTCTGAGTTTGCTGAAACCATCATCCTCAACAAATGGTTTTTGATAGGAATGACCTTATTGAGCTGCATCTTGCTGAATGCCGAAATATCCCTTTTCGCCTTAAAATTCAAAACCTGGGATTTTAAAAGTAATGCCGTTCGCTATATCTTTTTAATACTTTGTGTTGTGCTTCTAATATTGTTGAAGTTTTTGGCAATACCGTTTATAATCTTGCTTTATATAATGCTTTCATTGTTTAACCACAAAGAGCACAAAGAAGGCACAATGGGCACAAAGTAACCTTTGAATAAACCATAGTGTCCTCTGTGATAAAAAAAATATAGTTAAACGAAATTAGAATGAATGAAAACCAACTAGCCACTAAAATTATAGGCTGCGCCCTCCAAGTTCATAAAACACTTGGTCCAGGTTTGTTGGAGTCTGCTTACCAAGAATGTTTATGGTATAAATTAAAGCTGGAAGGTTTAACTGTTGAAAAACAAAAGCCAATGCCGCTTGTATTTGAAGAGGTGAAATTAGAAATCGGTTATAGAATTGATATCTTGGTCGAAAACAAAGTTGTTATAGAAATTAAAAGTGTGGAGGCATTAAACGACGTTCATTTAGCACAAACACTTACCTATATGAGGCTTGGTGGGTTTAAATTAGGTCTTCTTATTAATTTTAATGTAAGTCTGTTAAAGCAAGGAATTAAAAGAATTATTAACGGAGAATTGTAAACTTAAAACCTCTGTGAACTTTGTGTAAACTCTGTGTTCTCTGTGGTTAAAGAAAGAGTGGTTTTAAAACTCCAGCTTCTTCTTCCGAAGCTCAAAATTCTGACCTAGATATACTTTCCGCACCATTTCGTCGGCGGCAAGTTCTTCTGGAATACCGTGTTTAAGAATGCTTCCTTCAAACATCAAATAAGTTCTATCAGTAATAGCAAGGGTTTCCTGCACGTTGTGGTCGGTAATGAGAATACCGATATTTTTGTTTTTAAGCTGTGCTACAATTCGTTGAATATCCTCAACCGCCACGGGGTCAACGCCCGCGAAGGGCTCATCGAGGAGGATGAAATGCGGGTCTGTTGCCAAGGCGCGTGCTATCTCTGTTCTTCGCCTTTCGCCACCGCTCAAAAGATCGCCGCGGTTTTTGCGGATGTGGCTCAAGCCAAATTCCTCAATAAGCAGTTCCATTTTGGCACGCTGCTCTTTTTTTGAAAGTTTGGTGAGTTGCAAAACACTTAAAATATTGTCCTCCACGCTCAACTTCCTAAAAACGGAAGCCTCCTGCGCCAAATAACCAATCCCGTTCTGGGCTCGTTTGTACATAGGGTATTTGGTGATCTCGGTGCCTTCCAAAAAGATATTGCCGCCGTTGGGTTTTATCAGCCCCACTATCATATAAAAGGAGGTGGTTTTTCCGGCGCCATTGGGTCCGAGCAGACCGACGATCTCCCCCTGGTTCACTTCCACGGTAATGCCTTTCACAACCTTTCGGCCTTTATAGGATTTCATTAAATTTTCGGCTTTTAGCTTCATAATTGCAAAAATGCAGATTTAAATGGATTACCGACAAATTTATTTTTCATGAACACTGATATATTCATTGTTCATTTCAATTAATTTATACTTTTCAAAAAGTATCATTATTTGATCAAAATGCTTGCCGAATAAATTAAGCAACTCAGCATTGGTAATATTGCCCGTGGCTATGTATAAAAGTTTAGAAGGAACACCTTGAACAATATGTGAATCCAGAAAGTCAGCATCTTTAGTTATGATTATTCTGTTTTGTATACTGGAAATCCTTCTTATTTCCTGATCTGTAGTTCGTTCTTTATTTATTAAATCATCAGTGTGAATAACGTCAATACCTTTTGTTTTTAAATGCTTAGAAAGTCTAAAAGGAAGATTGGCATCCACTAAAAATTTCATGCCACAATTTTTTGAACGGTTTTTACCTTAGAAAGTTGTGAGGCAAAAGCGAGACAGGCCAAAATATCATCACTTTGCAATGCGGGATAATCTTTAAGTATTTCTTTTTCCTTCATACCAGAAGAAAGAAGATCCAAAATTAAATCTACCGTATAACGTGTGTTTCTAATAGTAGGCCTACCTTGGCATACCTCAGGATTTAAAGTGATTCTATTTAATAATTCGTTTTTCATGATAGTCAAATATACTTAAAATTCCTTCGTAATGGATTTATTTTAAAATACAGCTATAAGGTTTCAAGCGCTTCCCAATACTCAAAAGCCCTGCGCAAATGAGGAATAACTATAGTTCCGCCAATCAATAGCGAAATGCTCATTGCTTCCACCACCTCTTCTTTAGACAATCCAAGTTTGTGGCATTCCTCTAAATGGTAGCGCACGCAATCATCACAGCGAAGCACCAACGAATTTCCCAGACCGAGCAGTTCTTTTGTTTTCTTCGGAAGCACACCTTCCATATAGGCGTTGGTGTCCAGATTGAAAATACGCTTGATGATCTTGTTATTGTCCGCAAGCATTTCCCCGTTCATCTTTTCACGGTAAGCGTTGAATTCCTCAACTATATTATTTTTCATATTTATTTTTTAAATAAGACGATTTGAAATACGACTTTTTGAAACACGTTTTTTTGAATCACGACTAAAGGGAAACAAGAGTCAAGATGGCTTTCAGATATATTATAGGAATCGTCATGTTTCCCTTCAATCCTGTTTCCTGTTTCATTTTACTACCCACAACCGCCAACTGACAACTGAAAACCGACAACCGACTACAAACTACAAACTACAAACTACAGACTACCCTCTTTCCTCTCTCTTCTTTCCTCTCTCTTCTGATTCCTAACCACAATTTTCGAAATATAAATACTCACTTCATAAAGAATCAGAATAGGAATGGCAACGATAATCTGGCTCATAACATCTGGAGGGGTAATTATGGCCGAAAGTATCAAGACTATTATCAGGGCAAATTTTCTATACTTACGAAGGGCTTCTGGGGTTACCAAACCGATTTTTGTAAGGATATACATCAATATGGGCAGTTCAAAAACAATGCCGCAGGCCAAAACCGAGGTTCTTACCAAGGATATATAACTTTCCAGATCGAACTGGTTTATAACTTCCTCGCTCACTTGATAATTTCCCAAAAAGTTGATGGAGAGGGGAGTAATGAGATAATAGCCAAACAAAACGCCCAAAAAGAAAAGCACGGAGGCAATACCAATAAACCTGCGGCTAGATTTTCGTTCTTTTTCTTTTAATCCGGGGCTTATGAATTTCCAAAACTCGTACAGAATATAGGGGAAGGCAACAATAATTCCCGCATAGATGGAGGTCCACATATGCGCCGAAAACTGTCCTGCCATAGTTCTACTTTGTATTTTAAAGGGCATTTCCTGGAAACAGAAAGTATCCATTCCCATGGAGCGGGAGATTTCGCAAAACATGGTATAGGTAGCAAAGTCTGGTTTTGAGGGGCCGAAAATGAGAACATCAAAAATAAACCGCTTAAAAATAAAAGCTATTAGGGCTAAAACTACCACAGCGATAGTGGAACGAATAAGGTGCCAACGCAGTTCTTCCAAATGGTCCAAAAAGGACATTTCTTTTTCTGGGGAGGCTTTTTTCTTCATTAAATAATGCCTTCTCTGGTAAGGTTATGTATATGCACCACCCCGCTGTATTTCCCTTTGTCCTCTGCAAGGATTTGGGTTATCCCAAAGTTGTCCATCATTTCCATGGCTTCAACGGCCATGGCATTGTTGGCTATTATTTTTGGGTTGCGGGTCATAATGTCCTTTGCGGTCAATCCTGAAAAATTGTCGGTGCGTGTCAACATACGTCGCAAATCGCCATCGGTAATGATTCCCACAATTTCGTCGTTTTCAACCACGGCCGTTACCCCTAACATTTTTTCGGAAATTTCAACAATCACTTTTTTAACATCGGTATCGGGGCTTACCTGTGGTTTTTCGTTTAGGGAGGTAAGATTGCTGACGCGCAGATATAATTTCTTCCCCAAGGAACCGCCAGGGTGGAATTTTGCGAAATCCTTACTCGAAAATCCGCGCAGGTCCAAAAGGCACATCGCCAAGGCATCGCCTATAACCAGCTGTGCGGTGGTGCTGGCGGTGGGAGCAAGATTGTTGGGGCAGGCTTCTTTTTCCACATAAGCATTCAGCACAAAGTCTGCCTGTTGTCCCAAAAAGGAATCACGGTTTCCGGTAATGGCTATCAATTTGTTTTCAATTGCTTTTATCAATGACACCAGTACCTTTATTTCGGGGGTGTTTCCGCTTTTTGAAATACAGATAACGGTATCGTTTTCCTGAATGGTTCCCAAATCGCCGTGAATGGCATCGGCAGCGTGCATAAAAATTGCAGGGGTTCCTGTGGAGTTTAGAGTTGCGACAATTTTGGTTGCGATATTGGCACTTTTGCCTATACCGGTAACAATTACCCTTCCCTTGGAATGATAGATATAATCAACAGCGCCGGCAAATTCGCCGTCCACTAAATGGGCGAGGTTTGCAATGGCTTTACTTTCAGTTTCTATGGTGTTTTTCGCTATGGAAATAATTCTGTCTTCTCTGTTCAAAATTTTAATGCTTTTGAATGTTTGTAACTGTTTCAGAAATTAGTATATTTAGAATAGAATTAAAAACAATTCAGAGCTCTAATATAGAACCGTTTCTTTTAAGATGCAGTCAACGCAATACGGTTGCAAAATTACAACTGTTAATCAGTAAAACAATGTATTGTAGGCTAAAACTGAATTTTCCTTTAAAACCCAAGCAACGTGGCAGAGATTGACATATATGCAGCCCTAAAAAAATATTTTGGATTTACCAGATTTAAGGGCTTGCAAGAGGAAGTAATAAAAAGCATCCTCAACGGTAAAAATACATTTGTTGTTATGCCTACGGGCGGCGGCAAATCACTTTGTTACCAACTTCCGGCATTGATGCAGGAAGGAACGGCAATAATTGTTTCACCGCTTATAGCGCTGATGAAAAACCAAGTGGACGTGCTGCGCGCTCTTTCATCGGAAGAGGGAATTGCCCATGTTTTGAATTCTTCCCTCAACAAAACTGAAGTAAAAAAAGTAAAGGCGGACATAGCCAGTGGAATTACAAAATTGCTCTACGTGGCGCCCGAGTCGCTCACCAAAGAAGAATACGTAGCTTTTCTACAGACCCAGGAAATATCGTTTATGGCGATAGACGAGGCACATTGCATCAGCGAATGGGGCCACGATTTTAGGCCTGAATACCGAAATTTGAAAAGCATCATTCAGCGAATAGGGAACAATATCCCTATCATTGGCCTTACCGCAACCGCTACCCCAAAAGTTCAGGAAGACATACTGAAAAACCTCAATATGCAGGAAGCCAATACCTTTAAAGCTTCCTTTAACCGTCCAAACCTCTACTATGAAATAAGGCCGAAGACAAAAAATGTGGATTCGGATATCATCCGTTTCGTTAAACAGAACGAAGGGAAAAGTGGGATTATTTATTGCTTAAGCAGAAAGAGAGTAGAGGAACTTGCGCAGGCCCTGCAGGTAAACGGTATAAAAGCCGTGCCCTACCACGCTGGCCTGGACGGGAAAACCCGCGTAAAGCACCAAGATATGTTTTTGATGGAAGATGTGGACGTGGTGGTGGCAACCATAGCCTTTGGAATGGGGATTGACAAACCCGACGTTCGTTTCGTGATCCATAATGACATTCCCAAGAGCATTGAAAGCTACTACCAAGAAACCGGACGCGCTGGAAGGGACGGCGGTGAAGGCCATTGCGTTGCTTT
>DAIMFZ010000152.1:2366-5940 GCA_036724225.1 Aequorivita sp. | reverse complement strand
AACGAAGGGCTTCCTGTTTTACCAATTCCATATCGGCATCCAATTTTTTGCATAGGTATTTAGTTTTTTCTTCTTTATTGAAATAGTTTCCTATTTCACGAATCAAGGAGTCTGTGCCGGCAATTGTATTTTCGTAATGTCCAAATTGCTTCATCGGTATTTTTAAATCCTTCAGTTGTGTAACCACGTGTTCAGGCCCAATGTTGTTGTCTTCCAAAATGAGAGTTGGTTTCATCGAAAGGATTGGCTCCGCGGCAAGCGCACGGTGGTAGCCTATGGTAGGCAAGT
The DNA here is from genome assembly GCA_036724225.1 of Aequorivita sp. Lineage (GTDB taxonomy): Bacteria > Bacteroidota > Bacteroidia > Flavobacteriales > Flavobacteriaceae > Aequorivita. Next base: position 5,652 of record DAIMFZ010000152.1, on the reverse strand, counting down.
CTTTTATTTCGGGTGGATAGGTGCTGGAAACATCTACCGCCACAATGTCTTGTTCCGCGCCAAGCGCATATATAATTTCGCTGTACTGTTTTGAAATGCAAACAATTCGCTCTTCGTGGTCCTTCTTTTTGTCTTCGTTGCCGAATCTTCCGCAGGAAACCAAAATAAACGCGCAGTTGATTAATAGGATTGATTTTTTCAAGATAGTATTTTTTTGTTTTCTCTTTGCGTTCTCCGCGCCTTTGCGGTATTATTTTTACCACAGAGACGCAAAGGGCGCAGAGTTTTTATTAAAAATTATACTTCAAATTAAGTCCACCATAGAAAACGGTATCCAGAGGTGCTGGAATGTAGGCATCATCCAACTGGTTCAAGAATAGCATTAAGTAATACTTCTCGCCAGTAATGTTATCTGCTCCTGCATATGCATCAAGGTCAAAATGTCCAAAACTCATTCTGTAACCAAGTTTTGCGTTCAATAAACTATAGCTATTTGCCACGTTCACACCGTCGGATGTGAAGGGAACTTTATCGTGATAGGCATAGTTCACGGTTCCGTAAACACCTAGGTTTGTGTTGAAATCAACCCCTGCATTTACAACCCAAGGTGCCACACCCGCAACAGAATTGCCGCTGTAATCGGAGGTTGCCAAAGCTCCCTCCTTTGTAATGGATTGATACACAAAGTCTTCATATTTAAAGTCTGAATAAGCCAAATTTAAATAAGGGCTCACATTGCCGAAGAAACCTGTTGCTGATTCATAAGCGGTGTATTTAACCAATACCTCCACACCTTTGTTGTTCAGCTCGCCGCCATTCGCTATATATGAATAAAGAGTGGTGCCATCTCCTGCAGGAACTGCCACGGAAGTAAATTTATTTTTGAATTTTGCTTGAAACAAAGCCACTTCATAATGCAATTTGTTATCAAGTAGATTTCCTTTTGAACCGATTTCGAATTGGTCACCTTCCTCTGGCTCAAGGCCAGTGTTCAATTCACCGGTAGTGCCAATGATTACATTGCCGCTAACTGGAGCTTTGTACCCTTTGCTGTAAGAAGCATAAACAGAAATCGCATCGTTAAAGATTTTGTTCACAGCAAAATGTGGCGAGAACAGATCTTCGTAATCTGCCGAAACCACTTGTGGCTTTCCGCTTGTAGGGTCATAAGCTCGGTCTTCAAGATTGAGGTTCATAGTGCTTTTACCTACTCCCGCTGTAAATGAAATGTCATAAGGCATTTTCAAAACCCATTCTGTAAATATTGAATTGGTTTTAGATTTTGCATATTGGTTGCTTTTTTGGGCACCAATGATATTATAGCCTTCAGGATCATTAGGATTTACAATCATTCCGTAACTGATGGATTGCGAACGTTGCTCTTGAAATTCGAGTCCAGCAACCCCCGAAAGATTGAAATCGTCACTTAAATCAAAATTGAGGTCGAAAGTTACACGTGTTCCATAATTTACAGGGTCTTTATCTGTCCAACCGCCTGCAGAGCTTACGTTGGTGTTAAGTCCAGACCCATAAACTGTAGTTGTGTTTGAAAGCCAATTTGTGAAGTCGTATTTATGGCTTAAACCTGCACGAAAGCTAATCACTTCGCTGTGCGCGTTGTTTTTTATGTAACGTGCATTTCCACTGTAATTCAAAGTGTCGTATTGCCCAATGGTAAGTTCACCACCGCGTTCGTCATAGCTATTGCTAAAACCGAGATAGGTGCTTACGGTTTGTTTTTCACTTGGCTGAAAATCCAAAACTGCGTTCAAGAAATCTTTTTGCGAAGCATTATGGTCCAAAAAACCATCGGAAATCTGGTGGCCGTAATTCAACATAACAGACGATTTTTCCATCCCCATTTGCAATTGCGTTGTAAAACGAGCCATGCCATAACTGCCCACAGTTACTTTTTCGCTTAGGGAAGCTTCCCCTTTTTCAGGGCGAATAGTAGTCATGTTTACAACTCCTGCAATTGCAAAGCCGTAAAGTGAACCGGCAGGACCTTTTATTACATCCACACTTCCCACTGAACCGAAATCAATATCGTCCATTAGGGTTATGCCTTCTGCATCGGTAAGCGGAATATTGTTGTAATACACTTTGTATCCCTGACCGTCAAAGTTATTGGTAGCACCTTTAAAACCCACGCCATTTCCATACCCGCGGATGTTAAATTGCTGCCCTGATGACACAGCCCTTCGGTTCATAGTTACCCCGGGAACGTTGGCATTTATGGCGTCCTGTAAATAAAGCCCTGTGCCACGGTCCAGTTCTTTTTTTTCAAGATGGTTTACAGAAAGGGGTTTTTCAAGCACCTTTTTGTTGTTGTCCAAAGTGGCGCTGAGTTGCACTTCATCCAAAGTGCTGACCGCTGTTTTTAAGCTTATATTTAAAGGTTCTGAACAGTTTTTAACCTTAATAACAGACGTTTCGAAACCAATATAACTTATGCTAAGGGTTTGGTTTCCCGAACAGGGCACTGAAAAATTCCCTTCGGAATCTGTGCTGGAAACCTCGGTGCCGTTCACTTCTATTTTGGCCCCGACCAATGGGGAGTTTGTGGCTGCATCGTAAATTTTTCCAGATAGTTTTTCCTGCCCAAATACAGATACAGTAATAAGTAGTCCCAACAAGGACAGATATAGTTTTGTCATTTTTTAAAAGTTTTATAATTGAGAAATATGCCATGCGTCGCCTTGATTGCGACGAATAGCATTCTTTAGGGAAGCGGAAATTGCTTCAAACTAAATTATAAAACCTTTTTGGGCGGAGGACTCAATATTTCGAGCGAAAGCGATGCGTAGTTGTCGTGATACACAAAATTGGGGCGTATCACTTTTTTTAAAAATGCCAGCTCCTCTTTCTGTGGAAGTGGATTTATTTTCTGGAGAAATTTTACCGTTTTCACCAAATTATTATGGGTGTCTTTGTTCTTCTGTTTTTTGTGAAGCGCTTTGTTGTATTTTGCAATCAGGTTGGTTTCCTGGGTGTCCGAAATACAATGGTAGATTTTGGTATTCCCATTGATGGTTTCAATATGAACAATATCATACATTGTTCCTCTATAGCTGAATTCTTCCTTATCTTTCCATATAAGTTGGTTTTCGTTTTCGGAAGAAATTGTGATGCTGGTCAATTCCTTATCAGTAATTCCCTGCTTTATTTTATGGACAATTTCTCGTTTAATTTGGTGTTGTTGAATTCTAAAAATATAGTAGGAACCTCCCAGGTTGAAGCAGAAAATCAAGAGTAGAAAAAAGACGGTTGCATTTTTCAATGCTTT
>DAIMFZ010000152.1:0-2266 GCA_036724225.1 Aequorivita sp. | reverse complement strand
GGTTGAAGCAGAAAATCAAGAGTAGAAAAAAGACGGTTGCATTTTTCAATGCTTTCGGGGTTTTTTATTGACGCGACTAAATTAATTAAAAATATTGAAGTTTTTATTTTTGCCCTAAATTATTGGGAGGGCACGACAGTATTTAAATTCAGGAACAATTCGGATGGATTTCACAAAAATTTCATTTTGCCATTTTCGTCTCTATTTGTTAATGACCTGTTAAACCAATCTCTTTGCATGCTGACACCGTTTTTATTGAGTAATTTTAAGGTTCAAAATCCACATTATTATGCAACAAGATATCTACAACCTAAAAAAAACACTGAACACTTCCAAAGAAAAGCTCACTTATTATAGCCTTCCTGAACTTGAAAAGCAAGGACATAAAATAAAGAAAATGCCTTTCTCCATTCGAATACTTCTCGAAAATGCACTTCGCAACTATGACGATTTCTCTGTTACTAAAGGCCATTTGGAAACCATATTAAATTGGACTCCAAAACAAAGTGAGAAAGACATCGCCTTTAAACCTGCCCGCGTTTTGATGCAGGATTTTACAGGCGTTCCAGCGGTTGTTGATATTGCTTCGCTTCGGGCCGAAATAGCCAGAAAAGGTGGTGATGCCTCAAAAATAAACCCGATGATACCTGTGGATTTGGTGATAGACCACAGCGTGCAGGTAGATTATTTTGCCGCGCAATACGCCTATCAGCAAAATATGGAAGAGGAGTACAAACGCAACAGGGAGCGTTATACTTTTTTGAAATGGGCGCAGAAATCTTTTGATAACTTCAGCGTAGTGCCTCCTGGAATGGGTATTTGCCACCAAGTGAACCTCGAATATTTCTCCAAAGGCGCCATCGCCCGCGATGGTATGGTTTTCCCAGATACGCTTGTTGGCTTGGATAGTCATACTCCAATGGTAAATGGAATTGGTGTGGTTGCTTGGGGCGTCGGCGGAATAGAAGCTGAAGCCGCAATCCTTGGACAGCCCATATATTTTATCAGCCCTGAGGTTATTGGACTGAAACTAACCGGAAAACTTCCAGTGGGTTCCACAGCCACCGATTTGGTGCTAACCATCGCAAACATGCTTCGCAAATATGGTGTTGTTGGAAAATTTGTGGAAGTTTTCGGTCCCGGCGTTGACCATCTTTCTGTGCCAGATAGAGCTACCATTGGCAATATGTCGCCCGAGTTTGGTTGCACCATTACCTATTTCCCAATAGACCACAAAACCTTGGAATACATGCGGGGCAGTAACCGTAGCGAAGAGCAAATTCAGTTGGTTGAAGATTATTGCAAAGCGAACTTGCTTTGGAGACAAGACGAAGACGAAATAAACTACACAGATATTGTGGAACTGGATATTTCCACCGTACAGCCCAGTGTTGCAGGGCCCAAACGTCCGCAGGATAAAATCCTTCTGCAGGATTTAAAAGAAAAATTCATTGAATTGGAACACGCTTCCTTCGGCCGAAAATACATAGAACCGTCTGACCGCGAAGAATTTATTATGACCCGATGGAAGGAGGAAGGCGGAAGCCAGCCCCTAAAACAGCCTCACAATCCCGCACCCGATGTGCAAATTGAGGCTAAGATTAAAGACGGCCTCAAAACCGTTTGGATTTCGCACGGCAACGAAAAATATATGCTATCCGATGGTGCTGTTGCCATTGCTGCCATAACTTCTTGTACAAACACCTCCAACCCATTCGTGATGATAGGGGCAGGATTGGTTGCCAAAAAAGCAAGAGAACACGGCATTGACGTAAAACCTTGGGTAAAAACATCTTTGGCCCCAGGTTCAAAAGTGGTTACGGATTATCTTGAGAAAGCTGATCTGTTGAAAGATTTGGAGGCTTTAGATTTCCATTTGGTGGGCTATGGCTGTACATCCTGTATAGGTAACTCCGGCCCGTTGCCACCAGAAATTTCCAAAGCGGTGGACGAAAATGATTTAATAGTCACTTCAGTACTTTCCGGAAATAGGAATTTTGAAGCGCGAATCCATCCACAGGTAAAAATGAACTTTTTAATGTCGCCTATGTTGGTGGTGGCTTTTGCCATTGCCGGAAGGGTAGATATTGATCTTACCACCGAACCGTTGAGTTGCGACCGCAACGGCAAACCAGTGTTTCTAAAAGATATTTGGCCTACCGATGATGAAATCCACGAAGTAATGAAGAATGTACTGACGCCAAAAGATTTCAAGAAAAATTATGATGAAATATTTGAGGGCAATGATATATGGCGAAACCTTGAA
>DAIMFZ010000151.1:0-5941 GCA_036724225.1 Aequorivita sp. | reverse complement strand
AATCATGGGAATATTAGATAACGTACTAAAAGTTTTTGTCGGCGATAAATCAAAAAAAGACTTAGGCAAAATGCAACCACTGGTTGATGAAGTAAAAAAACACGAAGCCGCAATTGAAAAACTCTCCCACGACGAACTTCGGGCTAAGTCGGATTTTTTCAGAAAAGAAATAAAGGACGCCCAAAAAGAGGTTCAGAATCAAATTGATACCCTTGAAAAACAATCGGAAAACGAGGAGGACATCAATAAAAAAGAAGATTACTACAACGAGATCGACAAACTGAAAGACGAGCTCTACGAAATTGAAAAAGCGACCCTTACCAAAATACTTCCCGAAGCTTTTGCCGTGATGAAAGAAACCGCAAAACGCTTCAAAAACAATGAAACCATTACCGTTACCGCTAATCCTTTTGACCGAGAAATATCTGCCAGCAAAGATTATGTTATCCTTGAGGGCGACAAAGCAATTTGGCAAAACTCTTGGGATGCAGCCGGAAAACCCATTACTTGGGATATGGTTCATTACGATGTTCAACTAATCGGTGGGGTGGCACTTCACGAAGGAAAAGTAGCCGAAATGCATACGGGTGAAGGTAAAACGCTTGTTGCAACACTGCCAATGTACCTCAATGCACTTGCCGGAAACGGTGTTCACCTTGTTACGGTGAACGATTATCTTGCAAAACGTGACAGCGCGTGGATGGCGCCATTGTTTGAGTTTCACGGAATGACCGTAGATTGTATAGACAACCACACCCCCAATTCCGCAGCACGCAGAAAAGCCTATTTGGCTGATATTACTTACGGAACTAACAACGAATTCGGTTTTGATTATTTACGTGATAATATGGCGCATGCACCAAATGATTTGGTTCAACGTCCGCACCACTACGCCATTGTGGATGAGGTGGATTCGGTTTTGATTGATGATGCACGTACGCCACTCATTATTTCTGGTCCTGTGCCTGAAGGAGATCGTCACGAATTCAACGAACTAAAACCAAAAATCAACGATATTGTTGAAGTTCAGAAAAAATACTTGACTGGAGTTTTGGCTGAAGCCAAAAAACTGATAAAAGAAGGTGATGCCAAAGAAGGTGGCTTCCAATTGCTCCGTGTTTTTCGTGGTTTGCCTAAAAACAAGGCCCTGATAAAATTTCTTTCGGAAGAAGGTGTAAAACAGATTCTCCAAAAAACGGAAAACCATTATATGAGCGACAACAACCGCGAAATGCCGAAGGTTGATGCCGAACTCTATTTTGTGATTGACGAAAAAAACAACCAAATAGAACTTACCGATAAAGGAGTAGATTATCTTTCTGGTGAAGGTGATCCAGATTTCTTCGTGATGCCGGAAATTGGTGTAGAAATAGCAGAGATTGAGAAAAAAGGACTTCCAAAAGAAGAAGAAGTTGCACAAAAAGAGGAACTTTTCCGTGAATTTTCGGTGAAAAGTGAACGCATCCATACCTTGAGCCAATTGCTGAAAGCCTACACGCTTTTTGAAAAAGACGACCAATATGTGGTAATGGAAAACAAGGTAATGATCGTGGACGAGCAAACAGGCCGTATTATGGATGGGCGCAGATACAGCGACGGACTTCACCAAGCCATTGAAGCGAAAGAGAACGTAAAGATTGAAGCAGCAACGCAAACCTTTGCTACAATTACACTTCAAAATTATTTCAGAATGTACCGCAAGCTTTCGGGAATGACAGGTACAGCGGTAACTGAAGCTGGCGAACTTTGGGAAATCTATAAATTGGACGTGGTAGAAATTCCAACCAACCGTCCAATTGCACGTCACGACCGTGAAGATAAAATATACAAGACAAAAAGAGAAAAATACAACGCCGTTGGCGAAGAGGTTGTAGCCCTTTCACAAGCGGGAAGACCTGTTTTGATAGGTACTACTTCCGTAGAAATTTCAGAATTATTGAGCAGAATGTTGAGTTTAAGAAACATTCCGCACAACGTTTTGAACGCGAAACTCCATAAACGCGAGGCAGATATTGTAGCCGAAGCCGGAAAAAGCGGAATCGTGACCATAGCCACCAACATGGCGGGTCGTGGTACGGATATTAAATTGAGTGAGGAAGTGAAAAAAGCGGGCGGACTTGCAATTGTGGGAACTGAACGCCATGATTCACGACGCGTGGACAGACAGTTGCGCGGACGTAGCGGACGTCAAGGAGATCCGGGAAGTTCGCAGTTTTATGTTTCCTTGGAGGACAACCTGATGCGTCTCTTCGGAAGTGAGCGAATTGCTAAGATGATGGATAAAATGGGTTTGAAGGAAGGTGAAGTGATTCAACATTCAATGATTTCAAAATCTATTGAACGCGCACAGAAAAAAGTGGAAGAAAACAACTTCGGAATCCGTAAAAGATTGTTGGAGTATGATGATGTTATGAATGCCCAACGCGAGGTGGTTTACAAAAGACGTTTTCACGCACTGTTCGGCGACCGTCTTCGTGTGGATATTGCAAATATGATTTATGACACCGCCGAAGTGATTGCAGAAAGCAACAAAATAGCTCAGGATTTCAAGAATTTTGATTTTGAACTCATCCGTTTCTTCTCCATGAGCTCCCCTATTTCCGAAAAGGAGTTCGAGAAAATGGACAGCACGGAAATTGCCGGAAAAGTTTACAAAGCCGCTTATATTCACTATCAAAATAAAATGGCGCGGAACGCTGAAATGGCCTATCCCGTAATTAAAAACGTTTACGAAACACAGAAGGATAAATACAAACGAATTCTTGTTCCCTTTACCGATGGCGTAAAAACTCTGAACGTTGCCACAGATCTTGAAAAAGCCTACGAAACCGAAGGAAAACAATTGGTTAACGACTTTGAAAAAAACATAACCCTTGCCATAATTGATGACGCATGGAAAACGCACTTAAGAAAAATGGACGAGTTGAAACAGTCCGTACAACTTGCGGTTCACGAGCAGAAAGATCCATTGCTTATCTATAAGTTTGAAGCTTTTGAACTTTTCAAAACTATGATTGAAAAGGTAAACAAAGATGTAATTTCATTCCTTTTCAAAGGTGAACTTCCGCAGGAAAACCAACAGCAAATTCAAGAAGCGCGTGAAGTAAAACGAAAAGAAAATCTAAGCGAGCAAAAAGACGAAATTCCAAATATGGACGAGCGCGCCGCACAATCGCGTGCCGCTGGTAATACCCAACCACAGCACCAACAGGTTACGGAAACCATTGTACGCGAACACCCAAAAATTAACCGTAATGACAAGGTGACCATCAAACACGTTATGAGCGGTGAAAACAAAACGTTGAAATTCAAACAAGCCATCCCGCTTTTAGATAAAGGGGATTGGGTTTTGGTTTATGAATAAATAGACCTAATAAGTGTGGCCACAAGATATAAATCCAATTATTGGTCGATCTTTTGAAACTTACGAATTATTCAAAATTATATATATATCCCGAAGTAAACACTTCGGGATTTATTATTAAAAAGGGTATCTTTAATCAAAATTGGTCTAAGCCTTTATTCCATAAATAACAGTTATGAAGAAACTATATATCGAAATAAAATGGGCAGTAATATTCACAATTGCTATACTCTGTTGGATGTTGCTTGAAAAAACCCTGGGTTGGCACGAAGAGCAGATTGCCAACCATCAATGGCTCACGCTTTTATTCATTCCCTTCGCTATTTTGATGTATTTGCTGGCAATTCGCGAAAAACGAAGACGGGTGTATGGTGGGAAAATGACTTGGTTGCAGGGTTTTCTTTCGGGAACATTCCTCAGTATTTTTGTGGCGCTGCTCTCTCCCTTGGCACAATACATAACGCACAACTACATTACCCCGGAATACTTCAACAACGTAATAGAATATTCCGTTACCAATGATTTGATGACCCGAACCAAGGCCAATGAATATTTCAACATAAACAACTATATATGGCAATCGGCTATTGGGGCCTTGGGTTTTGGAATTGCAATTTCGGCAATTGTCGCAATTTTTGTTCGGAAGAAATAATATATAGCTATTTTTTTAGTAGCGAGCAAAAACCTTCATTTTTAGATTATTATGACTTTAATTGTATGTAAAATATTTACTGCGTGACTTTTTTTTTCATAAATTAGCTTTCAAATCAACCTATAAAAATCAAACAATTATGAAAAAATTATTAATTGCATTTTTCGCAGTTTCAATTTGCCTGGTTTCCTGCAAAAACGAAACAAAAGAAGCCATGGAAACCGATACTGAAATGGCAACAGACACTACAGCAATAGCAGAACCCGAAACTCCAGAAGTGGTAATGGATTCCGTAGCAATGGAAAAAGCCTGGGAAGCATACATGACTCCCGGCGAACCACACAAAATGATGGCAGCCGAGGAAGGAAAGTGGAACAATGAAATGACTTTTTGGATGGGTGCAAGCGGAGAACCGACCAAAGCAACTTCCACCGCCGAAATAAAAATGATTTTGGGCGGTCGCTATCAGGAAACAAATTACAAAGGTGATATGATGGGTATGCCTTTTGAAGGAAGGGCCACAACTGCATATGACAATGCGACCAAGGAAGTTGTTTCCACTTGGATTGATAATATGGGTACGGGAATGATGATACTGCACGGAACTTATGACGGCACCACAAAAACTACCACTTCAATGGGTACCATGGTTGATCCTTTTACAGGCAAAGAGAGAAAGATACGTGAGATTTACACAATTGTAGATGACAACACCCGAAAAATGGAAATGTTTGAAACTGCTAATGGTGGTGAAGAATACAAAAGCATGGAAATTGTGATGAAAAGAGCGTAGTCCTAAGTAGAGCAATCCCTATGTTATTTTATAAAACCTTGTTTTCCGGAAGGAAACAAGGTTTTGTTTTTAATAAAAATTAATTTGTAAGTTTTTTAAGAAATCTAACTTTATGTATCTTGTGGCATTGATACTTCGTTAAGTCATGCGCTCTATTTTCTATATATGTTTTATGATCATCGCAAGCCTAAGTGCTTCTGCTCAGGACGATGGTGATTATAGGGATATGTTAGCGAATGCCGAAGTGCTTCTATATACGCAACCTGAAGAAACCATCAAAATAACGGATCGCGTTCTTCATAATTCCAACAACTCAAACCAACGTATCCAAGCACATCTACTGAATACTGCCGTCTATTCCTTGACTGAACTATTTGGGCTTGGAAGTAGTGGCAGCCCAAATTGCTTTTAACGACAGTTCTTGTGTAAACCAACCAGAACTTGAATTTCAATCTGATGGTACAACAACATACATTATTATGATTGAAGGCTATGACGATACCAAAGCTGGTAATTTCCAATTGGGAATAACCTGTGAAATTCTAATCGGCACACCAGAATACGAGTTACAGCACGTAGCATTATACCCAAACCCGGTTACCGATGTCTTGCAAATAACTGCCAAAACAGAAATAAGCACTTTGGCTATTTTCAATATCAACGGACAGCAATTACTAAACAAAGACCTTAACAGTATGCACGGCGAAATAGACTTGGCTGCGCTTTCAACAGGTATCTACTTTGTTAGAGTAACGGCAAACAATACAACAGAAACTTTCAAAATCGTGAAAAATTAATAGTTAGTAATAATTTTTTTCATAGTTAATATTTAGATTTTTTAACCGCCTTCTTGGTTTGAGGGCGGTTTAAATAAAAAAACTATGTGAGGACAATTTATATTTGGACTCCCCTTTTTCTAGACACTTTAGGTGCAAGCCCCTTTTCATTTTTTGGAAAGGGGCTTTTTTATGTCATTGTGAGGCACAAAGCAATATCAGGAAAGTAATTTCAATTCACTCTATAAAAATTACTGAAGGGAAACATTGCTATAAGTAGAATTAATCGTAATGGTTTTAGTAGTGTTGTTGTTTTGATTAAACCCTTTCACCAAAACCCTGTCCGCACTTTTAGA
>DAIMFZ010000150.1:0-6128 GCA_036724225.1 Aequorivita sp. | reverse complement strand
AGATAGTCACACTTTCGGCATTTAAACAATAGGCGAAGATTGCGGCGGTGTAATCACTTCCTTCGCGGCCAAGGGTGGTTGTAAAATTATTGGTGGTTTCAGATCCTAAAAATCCCTGCGTAATTGTGATACCGTTTACGCTTACTTTCTTATTAATTTTTTCCTGTGTGGCTTCCCAATCTACATTAGCATCGCGAAAGTTTGCATCGGTTTTGATACATTTCCTTACATCGAGAAAAGAATTTTTTATACCAATTTCAGAAAGGTATTCCGAAACAATTTTGCTTGAAACCATTTCACCAAAACTTACCACTTGATCGTAAACAAAAGCGTGGTTTTTGGATTTATTCACCTTTAAAAATGAAGCCATTTTCTCAAACAGTTCTGTAACATTTTTATAGACGGAATGGTTGGTATTTTTGAAAAGTCCGTTTAAAATTTCGAGATGGTATTCTTTGAATTCTATTACATATTCATTGTCCTTGGCGCAATTCTCATTTAGATATTCTTCAACCACTTTTTCGAGTAAATTGGTAATTTTCCCCATAGCCGAAATAACAATCACTAAATCTTTTTCACCCGATTGCATAATAACGGATGCTGTATTTTTAACACTTTCGGCATCTTTTGTGGATGCGCCACCAAATTTGAAAATTTTCATAATTACTATATATTCACCACGAATTCACGAATATTTAAAGCCAATTATTCATGATGTCGTGGTCAAATTTATTTTGTATTTGATTTTTCTATAAAACTTTTGAGCCCCTTCTCATCCATATGCACCACCCGCCAAGTTTTTAGAACGTTGGCACCACTTCGCTCATAAAAACGGATGGCACCTGTATTCCAATCCAAAACGTCCCACGCCACTCGTTTTAAACCGCGGTCATAGGCAAACTGCATTACTTTTTTATAAAGGGCTTCACCAATTCCGTTGCTACGCCTTGCTTCTTTCACAATTAAATCTTCTAAATGAAGTGTACGTCCCTTCCAGGTTGAAAAACGATAATAAACCAAGGCTGCACCTACAATTTCCGAATCCATGCTGAGCGCAGTCGAAGCATCGGCCACAAAACACGTAAACAGTGGATTTTCGCCAAAACCTTCACGCTCTAAATCCTGAACGGTCACTTCAACCGCATTGGGTTCTTTTTCAAAAACTGCAAGCTCTTTAATGAGTTCCAAAACCTGCGGCATATCACTTTTTTCTGCTTCTCGTACTTTCATTATTAATTTTTTTCAACTTCAACTTCAACTTCAACTTCGATTTCAGTTTCGTTTTACCCCAACAAATATCGGTTCAATTTCTTAAAAATCCCGATATTTGCGTCAAATTCAGGAATCCCTTCAATCCAATGGCAAAAATAAATCAATCTCTCGGAGAGTTTATAATTGAAAATCAAAGTGAATTCAAATATTCATCGGGGGAACTTTCGCGCCTCATCAATTCCATTCGCTTGGCGGCAAAAGTGGTTAATCATAAGGTGAACAAAGCCGGATTGGTGGATATACTTGGAACCGCAGGCAATAGCAATATTCAGGGCGAAGATCAACAAAAATTGGATGTTTTTGCGAATGAAGTGTTTATAAATACACTTACCAACCGTGAAATTGTGTGTGGAATTGCCAGCGAAGAGGAAGATGATTTTATCACTATAAAAGGACGAAACCAGAAAAATGATAATAAATATGTAGTGTTGATGGATCCTTTGGATGGCTCTTCAAACATAGATGTGAATGTTTCAGTTGGCACTATTTTTTCAATTTACAGACGGATTACACCTTCTGGAACCCCTGTGACCATTGAAGATTTTTTACAGCCAGGCATTAACCAAGTAGCTGCGGGATATATTGTTTACGGCACTTCAACAATGATTGTGTACAGCACCGGCCACGGTGTAAATGGGTTTACGTTGAATCCGGCTATCGGCACCTACTATCTTTCGCATCCGAATATGAAATTTCCTGAAAATGGACATATATATTCTGTAAACGAGGGTAACTATGTCCACTTTCCGCAGGGCGTAAAAGATTACATAAAATACTGTCAAAAGGAAGAAGAGGACCGTCCGTACACATCGCGATATATAGGTTCTTTGGTTTCAGACTTCCACCGAAACATGATAAAGGGTGGAATTTATATTTATCCAAATACTTCAAAAAACCCCGAAGGAAAACTTCGTCTTTTATATGAATGTAACCCAATGGCAATGATTGCGGAACAGGCCGGAGGCAAAGCAAGCAACGGTTTTAAAAGAATTTTGGAAATTCAGCCAACGTCGTTGCATCAACGCTCGCCCTTATTCTGCGGAAGTACCAAAATGGTTGAAAAGGCTGAGGAATTTATGACTAAGGTCCAATAAAAAACCCAAAACCATTGGTTTTGGGAAATTCTATATTCCCATCATTTTTTCTGAAACTATTTTTTGTTCAAAAGATATCTATAATCTTCAAGATCTAGTCCTCCACTGTAAATTTCAATGGATCTTTTTATTAAATGCTGCGCAGTGGCAACGTCGTAACCAAGACCAATAGCGTATTTCTCGATTAAAAAACGTTCGTGATCGTCAATTTCGTTATCGGCAAAAATCATTTCAAAAAGGTCGTGGATGCGTTCCAAACGGCTTTCCGCATCATTTGGGGGATTGATGGGGTATTTCCCAGGATTTTTCAAAACCTCGGCATATTCGGACTCTTCAATATCTAGTTTTCGGGCGAAACGTTTCAACATTTTTTCCTCTTCCGCATTAATGGAACCCTTAACCGAAGCAATATTTGCTATAGAAGCAAAGTGCCCTAAATTTCGGGAATGTTCCCCAGTTTCGAATAAATCTGTAAATGACATAATTTGGTTTTTATGCTACAAATATAAAACTTGTAATCCATTTTCACCTTCTTATTCCAGCTGAAAAGTATCACAGCCTAAACTTTTCTTAAATCTGGAGAGATTGTGTTTCGAAACCTTATTTTTATTGTCTTGCTGAATTAATTAACCATGAAAAAAACATTACAGATTACCAACATTATTGCCTTCGCATCCACAGTTTTTGTGAATTATCTCTCGAACACTGGTGCCATAAATAATACAACTATTGGCGAAATTTCCCAATCATCCAATAATCTTTTTACACCGGCGGGTTATGCCTTTTCCATTTGGGGCCTCATTTATTTAATGTTGTTGGGTTTTGTAATTTACCAAAGCAGAAGCCTATTCCAAAAGGTCCGTGATGATGAGTTTATTTTGAAAACGGGTTGGTGGTTTGTACTTTCCTGTTTCGCCAATATGATGTGGATTACCTTCTGGTTGTACGGCTTTATGGAATTTTCTATCCTCGCCATTTTCGTCCTTCTCTTTTCACTTTTAAAAATTGTGATGAACAACAGCATGGAACTTTGGGACGCGCCAATTTCGGTAATTGCTTTCCTTTGGTGGCCCTTCGTGTTTTACAGCGGCTGGGTTACGGTCGCGAGCATTGCAAACGTTGCCGCATATTTAACAAGCATTGAATGGAACGGCTGGGGCTATAGTGAAGTTTTCTGGACCGTAACGATGATAATAATTGCCGGAATTATAAATCTCGCAGTTACCTGGAAACGAAATATGCGCGAATTCGCATTCGTGGGAGCTTGGGCGTTGGCAGCAATTGCAGTTGCTAATTGGGAAGTAAGTCAAATAGTTGCTTACTCAGCAATCGCAGTGGCAGGAATACTCTTTATAAGCAGCAGTTATCACGCCTTCAAAAATCGCGATACCAGTCCGGTGAATAAATGGAAAGAATACTTGAAAAAGATGTAGGATTTAAGACTAAATGTTCAAAATCGTCAATGTAAAATCCCCTAAACCATTCCCTTAATGTCATTCCCCCAAGTGGGGTACGCAAAAATCATCGCTTTTATATCTTCGGTAGTCAGTTTTCCGCACATTGCGAGGACGAAAAGATTGATCATTTCCCCAGCTTCGGAGGCAATTATATGGGCTCCCAAAACGATGTTTCGATTTTTGTCGACAATAGTTTTATAGCAGTAAACCAGATCATTGTTGTGTTTGGCGTTAAACCATTTCGGGACACTTTTATATTCCACTACATATTCGTAGCCCTTTTCTTTCGCTTCTTCTTCCGTCAATCCAATGGAAGCGATTTGCGGAATTGTAAAAACAACGGATGGCACGGGCGGAAAATCCATTTTGGTATGATTTCCTTTTCTGATATTCAACGAAACAATCCGCGCTTCCTGCGAAGAAGTTGGCGTCAACGGAAGCGCGCCGCTTGCCGAAACATCGCCACACGCATACACATTTTTATTGGTTGTATTTTGAAGAAATTCATTCACGGAAATTCCACCTTTTTCAAAAGCAACATTTCCTTTTTCCAAATGCAGTTCGTCAATTGAAGGTACGCGGCCGGCCGTATTAAAAACTATTCGCGCATCGACATATTGGTTGCCGAGCGGAGCCGAAGCACCGTTTTTCTGAAATGAAACGCGATAATTTTTCTGAAGTTTTTCCACTTCGGTAACTTCTGCGTTGAATATGAATTTGATCCCAAGTTCTTCCGAAACTTTTGTTAGATGCGAAACAATATCTGCTTCAAATGGCGCAAGTGGCCTGTCTCCAAATTCAACAATTGTAACTTTCGCTCCGCAGCGTGCGGCAATGTGCGCAAATTCCATCCCGATATATCCTGCGCCAACAAACACAATGCTTTCCGGCAGTTCAGCCAATTTCAAAAAATCATCACTTACCATTAAATGTTCCCTTCCGGGGATTTTCAATTCCATCGGTTTTTGACCGGTTGCGATTACTATTTTCTTCGCTTTGATCGTTTTTCCTTCCACCGAAAGTGTGTTTTCATCCAAAAATTTTGGAGATTGGTGAAACATTTCAATGCCAGCTTTTTTCAAATCCCTTTCGGTAGCTGCGGGAACTGCGCTCGTAAAAGTAGACTTGAATTTTTGAAGTGCCGCCCAATCAATTTTTGGTACCGAAACAATTCCCTTTCCCTTTAAGTTTTCTGAAAGTTGCATAGCTTGGGTAATTCCGACTAAAACTTTTTTGGGGTCGCAGCCGCGATTGGCGCAGGTACCGCCAAATTCGCGATTGTCCGCAATTGCCACTTTCATTCCTTCGGCCGCACAATCGTAGGCCACCGTTTTTCCAGCGGTTCCGGTTCCTATTACAAAAACATCAAATTCTATTATTGCCATGCCCCGAAAATAGAGAATCATCCGAGGTTTTTGTGTTATCAAAACTATAAAGTTGCAATAAAAACCTCGCAGGTCTTTGAGACCTCTAAGGTTTGGATTAAATTTGCCGCTCAATGAGCAAAAAACTCGTTACTTCACTTTATTCACAGTCTTCGCAAACACGAAAACTGGGGGAAACTATTGCCATTTCGGCTCCGCTCAATGACCGAAAGAGTTCGGTGGCTGAGCGGAGTCGAAGTCACAATATTACCGTTTCTGGTCTTGTTGGCTCTTCGCTTTCATTGGTTTTAGCCGAAACTTTTCAGAATTCGGAATTGCCTTTTCTTCTGATTTTAAACGATAAAGAAGAAGCGGCGTACCACTTAAACGATTTGGAAAATCTTTTGGGCGACCAAAATGTGCTTTTTTATCCAGGAAGTTATCGGCGCCCGTATCAAATTGAGGAAACTGACAACGCCAATGTTTTGTTGCGAAGCGAGGTTTTAAACCGAATAAATTCCCGCAAAAAACCTGCGTTCATCGTTACCTATCCCGAAGCGCTTTTTGAAAAAGTGATAACCCGGAAGGAATTGGAACGAAACACGCTGAAAATTTCAGTAAACGACCAACTTTCAATTGATTTTGTAAATGAGGTTTTGTTTGAATACACTTTCAAACGCACCGATTTTGTTACCGAACCGGGCGAGTTTTCAGTACGCGGTGGAATTTTGGATATCTTTAGTTTTAGCAATGATGAACCGTACCGAATAGAATTTTTTGGCGATGAGGTTGACAGCATTCGAACTTTTGATGTGGAAACGCAGCTTTCTCTGGAACAGGTTAAAAAAGTTTCCATTATTTCGAATGTGGAAAACAAAATGATTGATGAAAACCGTGAAAGTTTTCTGAAATACATCACTTCCAAAACTTTAGTTTTTCTT
>DAIMFZ010000149.1:0-6244 GCA_036724225.1 Aequorivita sp. | reverse complement strand
AAAGGTGGTGGGCTCACGGTTATGGGGTTCCTCCTTCGTCGGAATGACAAAAGGTGGTTGGTTCACGGTTATGGGGTTCCTCCTTCGTTGGAATGACAAAAGATGGTTGGCTCACGGTTATGGGGTTCCTCCTTCGTCGGAATGACAAAAGGTGGAGGGTGATTTTATTGGTTTTGGTTATCAGTATTTAAAAAAAAATCCCCTACGGAATCTTGTAAGGGATTTAATCCGGCCCTCGTATTCTCCCCAGAATAATAATGTGGCCGAATCATGGCTAAATTATGTTGCTTAGGTAGATTTTCTTTACGGTTTTCCGTAATGGAAGGGATTTTTTAATGAAAAGAGGTAAATATTTAGCTATTTTCCGTTGGTTGTGGCATTGTATTAAATAAGTCCGAGATCTTTAGCAATGGAGATCAGGTGAACGGAATTGTTGGCGTTGAAATGATTGCGAAGTTTGATGATGCGTTTTTCAATGGCGCTCAGGCTACTGGGTTGAATGTTGTGGCTTTTGAAATGCGTACTGATCTGGTCTTGGCCCAGACCGTTTGAGAGGAGTTTCATCATTTCAATATCGTAATCGTCAATTTCCGTTGGTGCTATTTCCCGTAAAGAGTGGCCTACTTGTGGTGATAGATAGGTTTCGCCATTAAATACAGCTGCGATAGCTTCGTCGAGTTCGCGCAAACCGTTCCGACCCTTGCAAACGTATGCGTCTGCCTTGCTGTCCAGCATTACGGTTCGCACTTTTTGTGGGCGGTCTTCCACAGAATAGGCTATTATTTTAAGGGTAGGATATTCCTCTTTTAAGGCTTTTATGAGAATTTCTCCGGAAGGGTATTTTTGTTGTCGATGATCTGCCTTGAAGGAAAGATCGGTTATCAACAAATCAAAGACTTGCGAATCCTGGGCTGCTTTTTTGATCTTTAGGTAGGCATCATCACAATATTGGACTTGTTGAATATTATCTATGTGCAATGCTTCCAGCACTGAAAGGATGCCGTAGCTGATGCTGCCCAAGTCTTCAGAAATCAAAACTTTTTTAAACATATTTATATAATTATTTTTGTTCTAAATCCTTTTCCAAGTTCAGAATCAAAAGTAATAGTTCCGTTTATTGCATGAATACGGTTTTCCGCATTTTGGAGTCCATTTTTATTTTTTAGTTCGCAACCCGCGCCATTGTCGGTATATTCAATACTTATTTTTTTACCATTTTGCTGGAAAGCAAGAACTACAGCATTTGCGTTGCTGTGTTTTTTCATATTGGTCATCAGTTCCTGTAGCACCCTATAAATGGTAGTTTTCTTGATTTCTGAAATATTGCGCCAGTCAATTTTTGAAATGTTGCGCGTGGCTATTCTCACTTTTTCAGTTTGATAGTTCAACAGTAGATCGTTGAGTTGGCCACTGAAGTCTTCGCAGATTTCAATGGCACTGTTTTCTTTTGAGATATCGCGGGTTTTGTTGTATATTTTTTCAAGATCGTCCAACAGAACTTCATTGTTTGGGGCACTTGCCTGGATTTTTGCTATAAGGTGATACACATCGTTTGCCACTTCGTCATGCACTTTTTTGGAAATACGGTTTTCCGTATTGTGTATCTGTATGATTTTTTCCTTTTTATATTTTATTCTTTGTGTGAAGTAAATGAATATGGAGATAAGGAAAATGATGATTAGCAGCGAAAAGAAAATAAGCTTCTGGTTTTTTTCCTTTTCTCTTTCCAACAGGGCATTTGCGGTTTTCTTTTTTTCAGTAGCAACGTTGTATTTGATGAAGGCATTTTTGTTTTCGGCTAGTTGATTTTCTTTGGCAATGCTGTCAGAAATTTTTTCGAACGCAACTATTTTTGGGTCCTCGGACATAATTGCAAAAAGCGAAAGAGCTTCATCGAGATAGGTAATGCTGTTCAGGGAATTTGCAATCTGGTATGCTTTTTCGGCAAATTGAAGGGCTTGTTTTTTGTCATTTTTATTAAAATAATAAAGGGCAAGGCTTTTATTGCTGGCGAAGCTGCCAGAAAGCGAACCTCGATTTTCCCGCATTTGCAATGCTTTCTTCAAATTGGGTAGGGCCTGCGGATTTCCCAATTTTGATTGCACGTAGCCCAAATTGTCAAGTATCATTGCAAGCTGAAGGGAATTTGTATCGCTTGAAATTTTCCCGTAGGCAATATCGAGTTGTTCCACTGCTTTTTGATATTGGCCCATATCTTTATAAATATTGGCTATGTTGTTTAACACCGTAATGCTGTCTGATTGTTTTTTTGAAAAACTCAAAGACAAATTGTAGACTTCTAAGGCTTTTTCATAATTTTTTATTTCGCGGTAAATATTGCCCAATTGGTTGTAGAGCGCCTTTCGGCCTTCAATAACTGTATCTTTCTTCGGATAGATGTCCAAAAGGGTAAGTGCATGCACCACTGCATTTTCACTGTCATAGAAGTTCCCGATATTGTATTGACCGATTGCAATTAATCTTAAATCCTTAACGGTGCCCAAAGTGTCCTTTCGCATTAGGTCCTTTTCCTTTTTATTTGAATAGAATTTTATAGCTTGGGAAATATCCGTGCTGCCATTTGGGGAGACGATTGCGTTATAATACTTGTGAACAGTGTCGCGATGGATTTGTGCGAGAAGGCTGGAAGGGCTGCTACATAAAAGCAGCACAAAAAAAAGGGGGAATGAAAGCGGTAGGTTTTTCATTCCCCTAAAGTACTAACAAATTGGCGAATATTTATCCACCCCCGTTTCCTCCGAGTGGAGGTGGCGGTGGAGGAAAATTGCCTTCATCGCCACAACAGGCTTGAGTGCTTTTCACTTCATCTGAAATTGCTTGTGGGGTGCAGGAAAAGAGTCCTGCATTTAGCAGGACAGCGAACAAAATCAATAGTGTTTTTTTCATTTTTCATTGTATTTAAAGGTTTAACAATGAATCAAATGAAGAAAGAACGGCTTGGAAAGGTTGGAAAACCGAAGGAAAGCTTATGGAAAAGATTTTCCATGTTTTTTCCATTCCAAATTTGTAGTTTTAAAGGATTGAAAAACAGTTGTTATGCACAAAGAATTACTTTTAATGGCTTTTGAAAAAGTTCGAAAGGAATTAATTAAGGAAGGGATAGTGTCGCCATCAGATTCAAGATGTGCCCAAGAACTATCTGCTGTTATTTCAAAAACTTTTCCCTATGGCGAAAGAAGTTTAAGAGATTTTTATAAAGAAGCAAGAAATGAAACGGGTGATATTAATATTCCACAGCCTCAAGCTTTATTGGCCTTATCGCAATATTTGGGATTTGAGAATTACGGAGATTTTCTTGTTAAGAATAACATAGATGAAGTTAAGAGAATTTCAAAGGTGAGAAAGGTTCCGAAGAGGAATAAAAAATTTGTAATAGTTCTAATAACACTTTTCTTGGCAGCAATTATTGGTTTTTTCGCATACAATTATTTTAACAAACAAAGGTGGATGGAATGGGAGGAAACCCATTATATTGAAGCTTCATTCGATTCCAAAAAGCTAAAGGAAGGAAATCTTAAAGCATTTAAGGAGGAGCGGATAACCGATTTTGAAAAAGTGACACCAAGCTGTGACACCAAGTTTTTCAATGACGATGGCAGCGTCCGCTTGTGGTACGGCAAAAACAAGAAAGGTGTCCTTGAGTATTTTTCGAGCTACGGACTGCACCCACAGACAGGGAAGACGCTAAAGCCAATTACTCAATATATGATAGGGAAATATATATGTGAAAATTCCAAATTCCAAATTCCAGATTCCAAATAACAAAAGACAACCCTTCGACTGCGCTCAGGGTGACAAGTTTCGATTTTATCAGAACGAGATGGGATGGTTTTCTTGCAGTTTCACTTCAGCTTCAAAAAGAAAGAGAAAATGTTTTAAAAGTTTCTCTTTCACTTCTTCCATAGAAACAGCAGTTTTTCCCAATTCCACATTTAATGAGGTGACCGCTTTGTCTTTTATTCCGCAAGGAATCATATTGTCAAAATAGCCCAGATTGGTATTTACGTTCAGCGCAAAACCGTGCATGGTCACCCAGCGGCTGGCGCGGACGCCCATGGCGCAAATCTTCCGTGCAAAGGGAGTGCCCACGTCCAGCCAAACTCCCGTTTCGCCTTTGCTTCGCTCCCCTTTAACGCCGTATTCCGCTAAAGTGAGAATAATCATTTCTTCCAGCAAGCGAAGGTATTTGTGGATATCCGTAAAAAAATTTTCCAGATCTAAAATAGGGTAGCCCACAATTTGTCCAGGGCCGTGATAGGTAATATCGCCACCGCGGTTAATTTTATAGAATGTGGCATTTATGGCGTTTAATTTTTCTTCGGAAATGAGCAGATTTTCAATATGGCCGCTCTTTCCAAGGGTATAAACGTGAGGATGCTCTACAAACAAAAGATAATTTGGTGTGTCCTGCTGCGGGTTTTCTTTTTTGTTGGCGCTTTTTATTTGAAGAATATTTTGAAATAGCGATTCCTGGAAGTCCCACATTTCTTTGTAATCCCGTAGGCCTAAATCCATTATATCCAAAGATTTGTTCAATGTGATTTCTTTTTAAGAATTGAAGGCAAAACTATTGATAAATTAATTTTCGAGATTGAATTTTAAGTGTTTTTTTGGCTTAAAACAAAAAGTTAATTTCTTAAAAATTCCCAAAATTCCACAAAGACTATTATCTTTACGACTCTAAACATTCATAAAAATTACAACTAAAATGAAAAAAAGTACTTTTAAACAAATGCTGGTTTTATCCCTTTCGCTTTTTTGCTTTGGGTTAAATGCACAGAACAAAGCGTTTTGGACGAAGGCTTCGGCCAGTGAAACGCAGAACCGACAAAAAGCCGATAGAAACACGATGCCGCAGGAATACGACCTGTTTAAGCTCAACACTTCCGCTTTAACAACACTTTTATCCAATGCCCCTGCAAGAAACACAGTTTTCAGCGATGTAATTATTGATTTGCCCACCAACAATGGAGTTCTTCAACAATTCCGCGTGTATGAAGCTTCCGTAATGGAACCTGCATTACAGGCGAAATACCCAAAAATTAGATCATATGCCGCACAGGGAATTGATGATCCTTCAGCCATTGCACGGTTTAGCGTTTCACCAATTGGTGTAAATGTGATGATTACGTCTTCAAGGTATTCCACTATTTATATTGACCCATATACAAAGGACAAAAAGTACTACATTTCCTATAACATTAATAAACTACCTGCATATCCGGGTAATTTTGAATGCTTTACAGAGGATCACGAAATTTTAGATATGCCCGGTGCTTTCAGAAATGCAGATGATGGTATGTTACGGACCTTTAGATTGGCACTTGCCTGTACTGGTGAATATGCACAATACCATCTGAATCAACAGGGCGTTGGTTCGGGAGAACCGGATCCTGTTAAAAAAGCAGCGGTACTTTCTGCAATGAACACTACAATGACCCGTGTAAACGGTGTTTATGAAAAAGATGTAGCCGTAACTATGATTTTAGTTGCCAACAATACAGATGTTATATACCTTATTGCCGGATCTGATCCTTATACAAATAATAACGGAAGCACAATGCTTGGTCAAAACCAGAGCACACTTGACGCCGTTATTGGCAATGCCAATTACGACATAGGCCACGTTTTCAGTACTGGTGGTGGTGGTATTGCGGGTCTTCGCGTTCCATGCGTAACTGGCCAAAAAGCAAGAGGCGTAACAGGGCTTCCCTCGCCAATTGGAGACAATTATGATATTGACTTTGTGGCACACGAAATGGGGCACCAGTTTGGTGCAAACCACACTTTCAACAATGCTTGTGGCGGTAACAGAAATCCTTCCACGGCTTTTGAAACTGGAAGCGGCTCTACCATTATGAGTTATGCTGGGGTATGTCCTCCAAACGTACAGCCACATAGTGACGACTATTTCCAAGCTATAAGCATACAAGAAATTTGGAACAACATTAAAAATGGACAAAGCCAGTGTGGGGTGCAAACCGCTACCAACAATTTACCTCCAGTAGCAGATGCGGGGCCAGATTATAGAATTCCAAAAGGAACACCATTTATCTTAAGAGGCTCCGCTACCGATCCTGATTCAGGCGATGTACTTTCACACTGCTGGGAACAGATGGACAGCCAAGTGGCTCCACAACCACCACAGAACACATCAACCGTTGGGCCTGCATTCAGATCTATAGATCCATTGCCTTCTCCAGAAAGATATATGCCAGCATTG
>DAIMFZ010000148.1:0-6270 GCA_036724225.1 Aequorivita sp. | reverse complement strand
TTTAAAGACATTGCTTCGCGGTAGCCAATCACTTTTTTGCCGTCTTGTTTTAAGTTTGGCAATTCGCGAGACCGAGCGCCGGTGGCAATGATTATATGGTCTGCGGAATATTCTTTTCCGTCAACGTCAATCTTCTTTCCGGGTTTTATTTTTCCGAAGCCATTGATTACGTCAATTTTATTTTTTTTCATCAAAAACTGAACGCCTTTGCTCATTCCATCTGCAACGTTGCGGCTTCTTTCCACTACCTTTCCGAAATCTTTATCGAAATCCTTTACGATAAGTCCGTAACTGTCGGCGTGTTTTAGATAATCAAAAACCTGAGCGCTTTTTAAAAGTGCTTTTGTAGGGATGCAACCCCAGTTTAAACAAACGCCCCCAAGGCTTTCCTTTTCAACAATGGCGGTCTTAAAACCGAGTTGTGAAGCCCTGATGGCGGTAACATAGCCGCCGGGACCGCTTCCTAAAACTATTATGTCGTATTTGCTCATTTTTTGTGTTTAAGTCTTAATTTTTTGGAGGTACGAAATTACAAAATTTCAAATGAAAAAATTCCAAATAACAAATAACAAATCCCAAACCTCAAATAAACTCCAAAAAGGAAATTCCAAATAACAAATAAATTCCAAAAATTAAAATACAAAATACAGAAAGCACCAAATAACAAATTCCAAATCTCAAATAAACTCCAAAAAAGAAAATTCAAAAAACAAAAAAATTCCAAAGGACTACCTTTTGGAATTTGGTGCTTGGAAATTGGAATTTATTTGAGATTTGGTGCTTTGAATTTGGAATTTATTTTTTAAAATCCAACGAAAGTGAATTAATACAATACCGTTGCCCAGTTTCAGTGGGTCCATCTTCAAAAACGTGACCCAAGTGACTGCCACAGTTGGAGCAGAGGATTTCTGTTCGCAACATTCCGTGTGTTGTGTCTTTAATATATTCCACAGCGCCTTCAATAGAATCGTCAAAAGAAGGCCAGCCACAAGTGCTTTCAAACTTGCTGTCGCTTTTAAAAAGCGGGGTGTGGCAGGCACCGCAGACGTAGGTTCCATCCTCAAAAGTTAGATTGTATTCTCCTGTACGGGGAAATTCGGTGCCTTTTTCGCGAAGAATATGGTAGCGTTTTTCACCCAATTCCTCGCGCCATTCGGCTTCTGATTTGTTTATTGGATATTCATTTGGTTTATTCATATTTTAGGTATAAAATTTAATGCCACACCATTTATGCAATGTCGTTTTCCAGTTGTTTCGGGACCATCGTTAAAAACGTGACCCAAATGTCCGCCGCAAACGGTGCAATGTTCCTCGGTGCGAGTGTATCCCAATTTACTATCTGTGGAAAAAGCAACATTGCCTTTAATTTCCCTGTCAAAACTTGGCCAACCCGTGCCGCTATCAAACTTGTGCACACTTTCAAAAACAGGGGTTCCACAAGCAGCGCAGACGTATTTTCCTGCTTTATGATTGTCGTTAAATATACTGGTGAAAGCAGGTTCGGTACCTTCGTGGCGGAGCACGTTGTATGCCTCAGGCGAAAGCTGTGCCCTCCATTCCGCATCAGTTTTTGTTATTTTAAAGGTTTCTTGCTTTGAAGCTTTGTTTTTCTGTGCAGGAGAGTTGCAGCTGAAAAACAAAGCACTCAAAACAATAATTGTACTTAAAACCTTCATAGCATTAAAGTTCTATCTTTTCAATTTGCGAACCGTCCATTTGCATCATTTCAAGAACTTGTTCCATAGAAGGATTTGTTTTTGCGAATTCTGCGGGAACAACGGCTATGCGGAAAGTCTGGTTATTTGTAAATTCACTTCCCAATGTATTAAGGTCAAAATTGGCATCCAAAAATATTTTTACATCCAAAAAAGTATGGTCAAAACTATATAAGAGGGTTCCCTGTGGAGGGAAATAGGTCTGTGGCAATTGTTCCCAAACGTCAATTGGACCGCCATTTCCAGAAACTGTTTCAACCAAATGATAAACAAGCACGACGTCACTTTCATAAACTTCAACGTTTGAAGGGAAAGTAATTAAGTTTTCGAAATTATTTCCGCTATTGAAATTTACAGTAGTTTCAAAAACCTGTCCCAAGAAAGAAACGCCATCCTGTCCCGGAGGTCCTGGATCTCCTTCGCAGGAAGTAAATAATACTGTGGTTGAAAATGCTAATATTAAAAGTATATTTTTCATAATTAGATATTTTAAAGATTTGATATGAAGTTTACAAAAGTCGTTCCAATTTTTTAAAGTCTATAAATTTAATAGCTTCTATCAAGCCTATGTATTAAGGAAACATTAAAGTTTGATTTTTCTTTGGAACAATTTTTGAAAAACTTTAGAATAACTTTAATAGTATCCTATAATTTATATCTCTAATTTTAAAACTTCAATAAAACCATCATAATATGAAATTCAAAAAATCTTTTTTAATACTGTTATTGGGAGCCATTGTAGTTGCCTGTAGCACAAATCCATTTACAGGAAAGCAGACCCTTGCCTTGGTGCCCAATTCACAGATTTTGCCAATGGCATTTCAGCAATACAGCCAGTTTCTGTCTGAAAACAAAGTGGTGTCCAATACTGCCGATGCAAGAATGGTAACCAATGTGGGGCAAAAAATAGCTGCAGCCTCAAAACGCTATTTAGATGCAAATGGATATGCAGGCTATTTATCAGATTACAAATGGGAATATCATTTGGTAGACAGCAAGGAAGTAAACGCTTGGTGTATGCCAGGAGGGAAAATAGTGGTGTACACCGGGATTTTGCCAATCACTAAAGATGAAGCAGGTCTCGCCGCCGTTATGGGCCATGAGGTTGCACACGCTTTGGCTAATCATGGACAACAGCGAATGAGTGCAGATCAGCTTCAACAACTTGGCGCAGTAGGCGTGGGGGTTGCAACGGCCAATTCTAAAAATGCTCAAATTTTTAATACAGCCTATGGATTAGGCTCCAATCTTGGCGTTATGCTCCCTTTCAGCAGAAGCCACGAGACCGAGGCAGACCACATTGGATTGATTTTAATGGCCATTGCAGGTTATGAACCAAGTGTAGCCGCAGAGCTTTGGCAGCGCATGCAGGCCCAGGAGCAAGGCGCACCGCCAGAATTTTTGAGCACCCACCCTTCCAGTACCACACGAATTCAAAATCTACAGGCTTGGGCACCCGAAGCAAGAGCTGAAGCGAAAAAGTTTGGAGTTACAACTTTCAAAAGATAACAGGAAACGCATAAATTTTTTTACTGATAATTTTCAAAATCCCGCAGCAAGCGGGATTTTTTATTAGATTAGTACCTTCTAAAAACTGCACAAACCTATGCCCAACTTACCCAAAGGAAGTAATAAACTGCTGAATGCTTGGGCTTTTTATGATTGGGCCAATTCTGTTTACAGCCTTGTTATTGCTTCTGCCATTTTTCCTATTTATTATCAGGCTCTATTTAAATCGGCAGAAATCACTACCGTTTCTGTGTTTGGTGGAAATATTAGGAGTACTCCGTTGATAAGCTATACAACGGCGGCAGCGTTTTTGTTGGTGGCGTTTATTTCGCCATTGCTTTCGGGCATTGCAGATTATGTGGGCAACAAGAAGAATTTTATGAAATTCTTTTGCTACCTGGGCGCACTTTCGTGTATGGGCCTTTATTTTTTCAGTCTTGAAAATATTAATATCAGTCTTCTTTTTTATTTTTTTGGGTTGATTGGATTTTGGGGAAGTTTAGTGTTCTACAATTCGTATTTGCCGGATATTGCTTTTCCCGAACAGCAGGATAGGGTTAGTGCCCGCGGATATTCCTTGGGATATTTAGGAAGTGTTATTTTGTTGCTATTCAATTTGGGAATGGTTATGAAACCTGAAATTTTCGGTTTTGGGGAAGGAGGTGCGGCAAGTATGCAAGCTATGCGATGGTCCTTCGTAAGCGTTGGTGTTTGGTGGATCATCTTCAGCCAATATTCATTTTATTTTCTTCCGAAAGGTAACAAGAGCGGCAAAAAAGTTAGTGCCAAAATAGTATTGAACGGTTTTCGGGAATTGAAAGGAGTTTACAATTCCCTTTCCGAAAACATTCAACTAAAAAGATATTTGGCAGCATTCTTTGTTTACAGTATGGCTGTGCAAACTGTTATGTTGGTGGCCACCTATTTTGGCGAACAGGAAATAGACTGGGGCGGAGATGATGCCAAAACTATGGGACTGATAGTAAGTATTTTGATTATTCAATTAGTGGCGGTTGGGGGTGCAATCTTAACATCCCGCGCTTCCGAAAAGTTTGGGAACATTCCAGTGCTAATAGTTATAAATATTATTTGGGTATTTATTTGTGTAGTGGCATTTTTTATAGAAACGCCTATTCAATTTTATACTACTGCTGGAGTAGTAGGGCTTGTTATGGGCGGAATTCAGTCGCTTTCGCGTTCCACTTATTCAAAGTTTTTGCCTGAAACCAAGGACACCACTTCCTATTTCAGCTTTTATGATGTTGCTGAAAAAATAGGAATCGTTATCGGAATGTTGATTTATGGATTTATAGACCAAATAACCGGAAGTATGCGTAACTCCATATTGTTTCTGGTTATATTTTTTATTACGGGAGTTTTTTTGCTGTTAAGAGTGCCTCGAAATAAAAACAATTAAACATTTTTGTTTAAGTTTGCGATTATTACCTACCAAACTACTTATTCTATGAAGAAAATGTATTTAATAAAAGGAATGCTTTTGACATTTCTGGTATTTCAGTTTTTTTCTTGTGAAAACGAACCCCTCACGGGCAAATTTCCCCAAGAAGAACAAAATGATGCAGATGAGGGGCAATTCAAAGCCCAAATTGGAGGGTTGGAATTTATAGCCTCAACAGCAACGGCAACCCTTACTACTGATAATGAATTGGTCATAAAAGGTTCAAAACCTGGCGATGAGGATATCATACTTGCCATTACAGACGCTGCTGTTGGTACTTTCAGCCTTACAACAGGCGGCACCAATGAAAACTCCGGAAGTTATTTTGACGGTTCAATAAATGTGCTACCCTATATTTCTGCGCAAGCTTTGGGAGGATCGGGACAGTTAAAAATCAGTGAACTCGATACAACCGAAAAAACCGTTTCGGGAACATTCAGCTTTATAGGTGTGCGCATAAAAGTAGACGCAAACGGAGACCCTATTTTCGACATAAATGGCAATCCGGTTTTGGAAAATATAGAAATATCTAGAGGAGCCTTTAACAAAATAGTGTACACTATTGACGATACCGGTGGCGGCACTGGTGGTGGAAACCCCGATGATGAATTTTTTGCAAAAGTAGATGGAGTTGATTTTGTGGCCGATAGTATTGCTGTTACAGAACCAATGGTTGGCAACGTACATATGATTAAAATAGAGGCTAAAACCGCAGAAGGAGCGATTATGCGAATAGACGTTCCATATGCATTGGGTGTTGGCACTTTTGATATGGTTCGCATCTCGGACGGTACTAAATTGATTGCCGTTTACAATGCTGGCAACGGGACGGAAAATCTCACTTCCGACCCCGGGACAATAACCATAACCGAATATGATCTTGAAGCAGGAGTGCTGAAGGCAACTTTCAACTTTACTGGGACAGATCCTTTAAATCAATTACCGGACATTGTGGAAGTAACCGAAGGAAGATTCACAGTTTATTTTGAGGGCGTTCCTGGAGCAAACAATGCGTTCAGCGCCAATGTGGACGGTACTGCTTATACTCCAGATGATATTGTGGTGGAAACTGACGTGGTAAACCAATATCCACGGGTAACCATAACCACAACAAAAGGTGATGAAAAAATGGTGCTGAGTTTTCCGTTGACAGTTACTGTGGGAACTTTTTCAATGGGAACCGAAATTGTAGTTGGAAATGAAATTGTGGCAACTTATACCCCAAAAGTGGGCACGTCCATTACCTACGTTTCAGATCCTGGAAGTTTGGTAATCACAAATTATGACATCACTGCAGGTATTATTGAAGGGACTTTCAGCTTTACCGGGCTGGATGCTACAGGTCAAGACCCAACGATTTATCAAATTACCGCTGGGGAATTTTTGATAGTACTTCCTTAAAGAAAATATTTGAACATTAAAAAGCCGTCTTGGAATAAACCAATGACGGCTTTTTTGGTTCTTTGGAAAAGCTATATGTTATACAGTTTTTAACTGTGTATTCAATTCATAAATATACAAATTAAAACATAACTGGCACAACTCTTGAATTATAGAAGTAAAGAGGCTACAATATGTTTGATATTC
>DAIMFZ010000147.1:0-6387 GCA_036724225.1 Aequorivita sp. | reverse complement strand
ATAAAAGGAATAGAAATAGCCCGAAAAAATAATCTGCCTGACAGGGTGATTGATTTTATACGCACCCACCACGGAACCAGTTTGGTGTACTATTTTTATAGACAGGAAAGAGAGCAACAGGGCCAAGCCAATAAAGAAGATTTTATCTATCCTGGACCTATTCCATTTTCAAAAGAAACTGCAATATTGATGATGGCCGATAGTGTTGAAGCTGCCAGTAAAAGCTTGAAAGAACCTTCCTCCTCAATCATTGATGAGTTTGTTGAAAAGATAATCAACAACCAAATGGCGCAGGGTCAGTTTTTAAATGCGAATATTACTTTCAAAGAAATTGAAACCATTAAAAAGGTATTAAAGAAGAAATTGAACAATATTTATCATCTTCGGGTAGAGTATCCAGAATGATATATTAAGCAAAAAATCCCCTAGGCAGGGGATTTAAAGTGATCGCGTCAGGATTCGAACCTGAGACCGTCTGCTTAGAAGGCAGATGCTCTATCCAGCTGAGCTACGCGACCGATAAAAAACAAAAAAACCGAACTTTGTGTTCGGTTTTTGTCGGGGTGGCAGGATTCGAACCTGCGGCCTCCTGCTCCCAAAGCAGGCGCGATAACCGGGCTACGCTACACCCCGTGAACAGCAATTGTATATTGTTCACTGTAATTTTGGAGTTTTTTAAACTCTATAATGCGGAGAGACAGGGATTCGAACCCTGGCGACGGTTACCCGTCGACAGATTAGCAATCTGCTCCGTTACCACTCCGGCACCTCTCCAGTTTTTATGAACGTGTCATCCTAAAATGCGGTTGCAAATGTAAGTTTTCAAATGTAATATAGCAAACAAAAAATCGGCTTTTTTAAAGTAAAATCTTAAAGCCATTCAAATCAATGAAATGAGGAATATTTTATTTTCAAAAAAGCACTTTATATCTTGGAACAAACCACCATCTCCTTCTTGCCTTCCAAATTGGTCATAAAAAACAAATAAATACTTCCGCCTTCCGTAATTTTCCACTTTTTGCGAAGGGTTTCTACTGATTCGGGAAAGTTTCGGGTGGCGATGTTTGCATTTTTGAAAGTGATAGCACGCCGCATTTCAGATTTGTTATATGGCACCACTTCTTCAATCAAAAAAGTTCTGCCCGGAAAATCCATCAAAGTTTTGCTTGTGTAAAGATGTGTGTTTTTGTGAAGTTTATTCACCTTCAGTTTTTCCGAAATTAATTCGAATGCACCGCTTTTTAAGATTGCTGCATTGGGTTCATAAAGATATTTCTGCAGGAAAGAATATTCAGCTACACCAATTTCACCCCATTCAAAATCAAAAGTTTCCGCACCTGATTTTTTAAAATTAACGGTTTTGATTTTGGGTTCATCGGAAGTATTTTTTTGTAATAACCACAGTAGTTCTTTCACTTCGTTTTCAAGTGCTACTATATGAATTTCTGAAACAGACTGCAATTCATTCAAACCTACGGAAATATCCAACATTGGTGAAGTTTTCAAAAGAAACTGATTGCAATGATTTAATATTTCAGAAATATTTTCAGGAATGCTGGGTTGGCAATCCCCCAGAAAAAAAACTTTGCCTTTGCTGTCGTGGCGGCGAGAAGGATCGGCATAAATTACATCGTATTTTTTGTTTAAAACGGCTTTCAAACCATCTTCAGGAAGACCATGGATGTTATGTTTTCCGAAAACTTCAAAATTGTGTTTTGCAATTTCAGAAAGCTCGGTATTAGTTTCAAAATGATCTACTTCAGAAAATTTTTCAGCAAAGAAAAAACTGTCCACACCAAAACCACCCGTTATGTCTGCCAGGGTAGTTCCAGAAACGAGTGATGCTTTGTAAGTAGCTGTTTTTTCGGATGAAGTTTGCTCTAAATTTAGTTTTGGTGGAAATAAAATATTTGAAGTTCCGAACCAAGTTGGCAGTTTTTTTTCAGCTTTCTTCCTGCTTTCTATTTGTTGCACCAATTCCTGGACAGTAATGTTTTCAAATGGACTTTGGGAAAAGACAAGTTTAGAAACGTCACCGTCAAAATTTCGTATAAAATCCTGTACTTCGTTATTTAAAAGTGCTGTATTCAAAAATTATCAAAGATTTCGGGTAAGGCGTTGCACAAATTTATATTCTGAAAGAAATTCTTTGGCAATTACTTTAAGAGCGGTGTATAATGGAACTGTGAGTATCATTCCTGGAACACCAAATAAAAATCCTCCAGTGAGAATTGCTATAAAAATCTCCAATGGATGGGAACGTACACTGCGCCCGAAAATAACGGGTTGTGAAATTAAATTATCAAAAAGCTGTGCTAAGGCGTAACCGCCCGAAGCAATCAGCAATAATGGCAATAGTCCGGATGAAAAATCGGAGCCGAGATTGTTGGAAACTACCACTAGCAGCATCAAAACCCACCCGATGATTGGGCCCAAATACGGAACTATATTCAAAAAAGCACAAATCAATGCCACGGCCACGGCATCTGTAATATCCAAATAAAGCAGGAGAACAGAATAAAACATAGCAAGTATAAAAATCTGCATTAAAAGACCAATGAAATATCGTGAGAGCAATTCCTTTATTTTTATTAAAATCCGGATGAACTTTTCTTCATCACCTCTTTTCGCAAAGGCGAGCACAGAGCGGGCTATCAGGTTTTCATCCTTCAACAGAAAAAAAGAAATGAACAATACCGAAAATATTCCAACAATGGTTCCGCCTATATTTCCGAAGAAAATATCAATAAAACTTGGAATAATTTCCTGATCAAAATTCTGAACGTATGTTGTACGTTTTATTGCTTCAACTATCTGAAAGTGATCCACACCCAGATAGTCACTGGCCTGGATATTTAGTTCGTTCAAATCGCGCTTTACCTGTACAAAATCTATTTGGGAAATGTGTTTTCCCTGTTCAATAAGAATGGGGATGAAAATGCTGAGCAGCAAACTAATGATGCCAATGATCAATAAAAGTGTTATTACAGAAGCTAAAGTGTTCCCGAATTTAAGCTTTCTTTTTAAAAACAATACAACGGGTCTTCCTATTAACGAAAGGACGAGCGCCAGAACAATATAGAGAATAAGTGCCTGGATTTCATATAAAAACCACAATAAAATAAAGATGCCCGCTATTACGGCCAATGCTCTTAAAATACCGAGGGTTATTGCTTTTGCGGTGGTCTTCACGACGTAAATATACTATATTCCGAAGTAGAAAAAATCAAAGTTTTGTTAAGGATTATGAATGACAGTTGACTGACGATGAATGGCCGTTGCCGCAGGACGAATGAATTTTCTCAACTAATTCTCAAAAATATATTTAACAATATTGGCACCCATTTGCAATGCTTTCAGTCTGACATCCTGTGGGTCGTTGTGCACTTCGGGATTTTCCCAGCCATCGCCAAGGTCGGTTTCAAAAGTGTAGAGCAAAACCAATCTGTCTTCCACAAAAATACCAAAAGCTTGTGGCGGTCCGCCGTCGTGCTCGTGAATTTTGGGCATTCCCTGAGGAAACTTGTAAAAATAATTGAACATCGGGAAATTGGCTGGAAGCTCTTTCAGTTCCTTGTTTGGAAAAATTTTCACGATTTCCTTCCTAATATATTGGTCCATTCCATAATTGTCATCTATATGAAGAAAGCCACCGCTCATCAAGTAGTTTCTTAGATTCTCAGCTTCTTCAGCAGAAAAATAGACATTTCCGTGCCCCGTCATATGCACAAACGGATAATCAAAAATATCCACACTTCCGGGGGTAACAGTTTCGGGTTTTGCCTTTATGGCGGTGTCAATATGCTCGTTGCAGAATTTCACCAAATTGGGTAGTGAGGTTGGGTTTGCGTACCAATCGCCACCGCCACCGTACTGTAATAGAGCGATTTCCTGTGAAGAAATATTTCCGATGAAAGCAAAAAAGAAAATTGAAAAAAATATTATTCGCATAGTTTTCAAAAGTACGAAATAGGGGAGATAAACCTAACAGGTTTTCAAAACCTGTTAGGATATTTCACTATTCATTTATAAAAGCAACACTATGACAAGCAACAACGGCTGCAGTTTCTGTCCGCAAACGACTTTCGCCCAAAGTAACAGGAATAAACCCAGCCCGTATTGCAAGTACTATTTCTTCCGAAGAAAAATCGCCTTCGGGACCGACGAGGATAGTTATTTTTTTATTTGGAATAAGTATGGATTTCAAGGATTTTTTATCGGTCTCTTCGCAATGGGCAATGCACTTTAAACCTTCGGAAGTTTTTTCTGAATTGATAAAATCTTTAAAGGGAACGGCTTCGTTCAAAATAGGTAAATACGCTTTCAGCGATTGTTTCATTGCGCTTTGTAGGATTTTTTCAAAGCGTTCATTTTTTATGGTTTTCCGTTCGCTATGGTCGCAGATTATTGGTGTGATTTCTGTAATTCCAATCTCCGTGGCTTTTTCCAAAAACCATTCGTAGCGGTCGTTAAGTTTTGTGGGCGCCACGGCCAAGTGGAGCTGGTAGGGAAGTGGTGGCTGGGTTTCTTCCGAAAGAATTTTTACCAAACATCCTTTTGGATTTGCACTTATTATTTCTGATGTAAAAAAAGAGCCTTTGCCATTAGTTATTTTAAAGATGTCGCCCTCCTTCATCCGTAATACTTTAACGATGTGGCGGCTTTCTTCTTTGTCGAAAGCTATCTCTTTTGAAGTTTCTGAAATGGTTGGGTTGTAAAAAAGCTGCATCTATACTGTTTGTTTATTTTTGATTCTTGGTTTTATCCCAGCACTAAAGCGAGCTAATACTTGCTCTACTTTAGGAGTTGGGGGTCAATTTTGTTTTTGCGCGCAATGCCTATTTCAATCCATTGCTGCAATTTTTCTTCGGTATTGAACCCTTTTTCAGAAATCACTATAAATTCTTTCATCGGTTTGCCTGTAAAATCCATAGGTCTCACAAAGGGACTTTTAATTTCTTCGACCATTTTTTCGGTGGGAATACGAACCATCAATTGCCCACGAAATTCTCCAACACACATTTTTCCTTTATAAAGAAAGCACGAACCACCGAACATTCGCTTTTCCTCAATATCGTTTTTCCAAGGAATGAGTGCTATTTTTATTCGATTTAATATTTCTTCTGAAGTGGGATTCATTAATAAATTTTTCAACTTCAATTTCCTCAAAACTTCATCCGTGCCGAAGCCACCACATTATTTTCAGCAAAATTTTGGGTTTTGTATTTCAATTCGCCAACAATGGCAATCATCGCGGCATTATCAGTACAAAACTCGAATTTGGGGATGTGGGTTGTCCAGCCGTATTTTATTTCAGCCTCTTTTAAAGCAAAGCGAATTCCGCTATTTGCTGATACGCCCCCCCCGATGGCTATTTCTTTTATACCTGTTTTCTTTACCGCGTTTTTCAGTTTATCCATTAAATAATCAACTATTGTAAACTGAAGACTTGCGCAGATATCTTCAATATTTTCCGAAATAAAATTAGAGTTTTTGGCTACTTCTTTTTCAACAAAATAAAGCACCGAAGTTTTCAAGCCACTAAAACTAAAATCCAAAGGATTCACTTTTGGTTTTGGAAATTTGAAAGCTTTTGGGTTTCCTTTTTGCGCGAATTTGTCAACTAACGGGCCACCGGGATAGGGCAGACCGAGGATTTTGGCGCTTTTGTCAAAGGCTTCGCCCACGGCATCGTCTATGGTTTGACCAATTATTTCCATTTCAAAATAATCGATCACTTTCACGATTTGTGTGTGGCCGCCGCTGATGGTCATCGCCAAAAACGGAAAGTTGGGTGCTGTTTGTCCTTCAGCTTTAATAAAATGTGCTAAAATATGGGCTTGCATATGGTTCACATCTATCAACGGAATGCCCAAACCCATGGCCAAAGATTTTGAAAATGAGGTTCCTACGAGTAGAGAACCCATCAAGCCAGGTCCGCGTGTAAAAGCAATAGCAGATAACTGTTTTTTGTCGATATTTGCTTTGCGTAACGCTTGGTGCACAACGGGAACGATATTTTGTTGGTGCGCCCGTGAGGCAAGCTCAGGAACCACCCCTCCGTATTGCTCGTGAATTGCCTGCGTGGCTACAACATTGCTCAGTATTACGCCGTTGTTGATTACTGCTGCTGCAGTGTCATCACAGGAAGATTCAATACCGAGGATGTAACAATCATTTTGTGTCAAAGCAAAAGGGGTATATTTATTGGTTGTAAAATTAAAACTTTAAAAGCGTATCAAAAAACTTCGGAAAATAATAGTTCGCACCTTCGTAATCATTGTATTGCTGCTCGTGCTTATAGTGATTATTTTTTCTATTCCTTCAGTTCAAACTTGGGCCGCAAAAAAAGTTACAACCAAGCTTAACGAAACCTACGGCACCGAT
>DAIMFZ010000146.1:2170-6411 GCA_036724225.1 Aequorivita sp. | reverse complement strand
TGCCAAACAAAACATCAGAAGCTTTTATGGCTTTTTTATTTTTTTTGGCACTGTGAACGGTTGTGGTAACTTCCTGCGCCAAACGTTTTTGAAGCAACCTTATATGCGGAGCTTCTTTGTGCTCTGCAACCAAATTTTCAATAGTTTCTTTATTCAAAAAAGTAAATATCCTAATATATTTTTCGGCATCGGCATCGCTGGTGTTCAGCCAGTATTGATAAAATTTATAGGGTGAAGTTCTGTTTGCATCAAGCCAGACATTGCCTCCTTCGCTTTTGCCAAATTTGCTGCCGTCGCTTTTTGTGATCAGCGGACAGGTCAACGCATATCCTTTTCCTCCGGCAATTCTTCGTATTAGTTCGGTTCCCGTGGTAATATTTCCCCATTGGTCGCTACCGCCCATTTGCAGTGTGCAATTAAAATTTCGGTATAAATGAAGAAAATCATAGCCTTGGATCAATTGGTAGGTAAACTCGGTAAATGAAAGTCCATCCGCGCTTTCGCCGCTCAGCCGGGTTTTCACGGAATCCTTCGCCATCATATAATTTACAGTGATGTGCTTGCCCACGCTCCTTATAAAATCAAGGAATGAAAACTCCTTCATCCAGTCGTAATTGTTAACCATTACCGCTTGGTTTTTCGCACCCGAGGAAAAATCCAAAAACTGCGAAAGTTGGTTTTTGACACATTCCTGATTGTGGCGTAGCGCTGCTTCGTCCAACAAATTCCGTTCGGCACTTTTCCCCGAAGGGTCACCAATCATTCCCGTAGCACCTCCCACCAAAGCAACTGGCTTATGTCCACAACGTTGATAGAAAGACAAAAGCATTATGGGCACCAAATTGCCAATGTGCAACGAATCTGCCGTGGGGTCAAAGCCCACATAAGCAGTGCGCATGGTTTCCATAAGATGGGCTTCGGTTTCGGGCATCACATCGTGAATCATGCCACGCCATTGTAGTTCTTCAACGAAATTTTTGAGCTTCATTCTTTATAAAATTTTTACTCCGTTACTAAGGCTCTAGAGCTTGAGGATGCAAAGATAGGGTTCTAAATCAAAGATTCAAGGTTCAAAATTCAATATCGCAATAACAGATTCAAAATAATGGATTTTAATTTCCAATTGGGTTCCGATTTCGATTTCGATTTCAAAAAGACTATTTTCTCATTGTGATATTAGTAACTGGCGGTACAGGAATGGTGGGTTCTCACCTTTTGTTTTTCCTTTTGAAAAAAGGCGAAAACGTGCGCGCAATCCACAGAAAGAACAGCGACATACATTCCGTGAAAAAAGTTTTTGCACTTTATACTTCTGATGTGGATTCCTTTTTCAATAAAATTGAATGGTTGGAAGCCAATATCACGGATATTCCAGCATTGACCGTGGCTTTTGACAATATCAAAAAAGTGTATCATTGCGCTGCATTTATAAATTTTGACCCTTCAAAATATAAGGTACTCAAAAAAGCCAATGAGGAAGGCACCGCCAATATTGTAAATCTTTGCCTTGCAAAAAATGTTGAAAAAATATGCTACATAAGTTCCGTAGCAACTTTGGGAAATAATCTAAATGACCAAATAATTACTGAGGAAACCCCTTGGAACCCAGACGAAAAAAACAGTGTATACGCCATCACGAAATACGGTGCCGAAATGGAGATTTGGCGCGGCACGCAGGAAGGTTTGGATGCAGTAATCGTGAATCCCGGTGTCATCTTGGGTACTTCGCCCGACGGTGGCGGGAGCGGTGTGATTATAAACTTGGTTGCCAGCGGTATTCCTTTTTATCCTTCGGGTGTAATGGGAATTGTTGATGTTCAAGACGTAGTGAAAGCGATGATTTTGCTGATGGACTCAGAAACAAAAAACGAACAATTTATTTTAGTTGGTGAAAATGTTCCTTACAAAGACTTGCTCTCAAAAATGGCTCCCTTGTTCGGAAAAAAACCACCTACCAAAAAGATTTCAAAAAGAATTATGCTTTTCCTAAGCGGAATGGATTGGTTAGCGAGCAAGCTTTTCAACACTAAACGAAGATTGATAAAAGCTAACGTTCGGTCTATGTTTACAAGATCGCTTTACGATACGTCCAAAATAAAAAAAGAGCTAAGATTTCAATTTACACCAATACAGGAAACAATGCGAAGAGTGGCGAATGAAAGCGGGAAAGCATCAAATTAAACTATCTTTTACTGGGGCCGGGTTTTCAGTTTTTCCCTTTAATTTTTGGAGGATACTATCTTTTCGTGCACGATCAATATCTTCAATACTGTCCATTTTTTGAGAAATTGAGTTAAGGCGTGCTTCCACTTTTTGAACAATTTCCATATATACATTTACATCGGCAGCATAAAAAGCGTTGCTCTGCGCAAACTGCAAACTATCTATCCCAAAATTTTTATAAATCAAAGAATCCATTTTAATCCCCTTGGTAATGATAGTTTTGTTGTCCACACTTCGGGCGGCGTTGCCCAAATAGGTTTCAGTAAGAATCTCCACCATTTTATCTTTGGCAATAAGGTTTTTTGGCTTTTCAGGATAATTTACATCCTGACAGCTAACGAAACTTAATAAAAATATTATCAATAGTGCTGAGTGTTTCATTATCTATTAAAGGTAAGCCTTTCAGAGTTGCTTTTGTTGGAGAATTTTGAATTTTCGTAAACAACTACACCATTGACCAAAGTATGCGTGACCCGCGATTTAAAAATGGTTCCCTCAAAAGGCGACCATCCACATTTGTAAAGCAAGTTTTCCTTTTTTACGTTCCAAGGCGAATTTAAATCTACCAAAACCAAATCTGCTTTGTAACCTTTGCGAATGTATCCGCGTTCTTTTATTTGGAACAAAATGGCCGGATTGTGCGCCGTTTTTTCCACTATTTTTTCCAAGGAAATTTTTCCTTTGTGATACATTTCCAAAAGTGCCACCAAAGCATGTTGAACTAAGGGTCCACCGGAAGGAGCGTTTAAATATTTATTGTTTTTCTCTTCCAAAGTATGCGGTGCGTGGTCTGTGGCAATTACATCAATTCGGTCATCGAGCAATGCTTTCCAAAGGCCGTCCCTATCTTTTTCAGTTTTTATGGCTGGGTTCCACTTTATTTTGGTGCCTTTGGTTTTGTAATCGGTATCGGTAAACCACAAATGGTGAATACAAACCTCAGCGGTGATTTTCTTTTCGGAAAGTGGTTTTTTATTGCTGAAAAGATGCGTCTCCTTTTCCGTTGAAAGATGAAAAATGTGAAGACGTGCGCCAGTTTTTTCTGCAAGTTTTATGGCCTTTGATGAAGAAATATAACAAGCCTCTTCACTTCTTATTTTTGGATGAAGTTCAATGGGAATGTCTTCGCCATATTCTGCTTTATATTTTTCGAGATTTTGTTTTATGGTGGATTCGTCTTCGCAATGTGCCGAAATAAGAAGCTTGGTTTTACTGAAAATTTCCTCTAAAATTTTTGGATCGTCCACCAACATATTTCCTGTTGAAGAGCCCAAGAACAATTTTAAGCCAGCAACTTTCTGGGGATCCACTTTCAGTATTTCTTCCAAATTGTCGTTGGTTCCGCCAAACATAAAGGAATAATTGGCCCACGAGGTTTTTGAAGCAATGTCAAATTTTTCTTCCAGCAGTTCAATGGTTGTGGCCTGGGGCACGGTGTTCGGCATTTCAATGAAAGAAGTGATACCGCCCGCCACTGCAGCTTTCGATTCGGTTTCAATGGTGCCTTTATGGGTCAATCCCGGCTCGCGGAAATGAACTTGGTCATCAATCATTCCTGGCAAAAGATAGCTTCCGTCGGCGTCAATCACTTTCGTTTCAGCAGATTTCATGCTGATGGATTCAGAAATTTCCGCAATGCGGCCGTCCTGAACAAGAACATCGCCTTTCACGATTTCCCCTTCATTTACAATATATGCGTTCTTAATTAAAACTGACTTCATTGAATCTTTTTCTGTTAAATACACTTTTAAATTTCATTGCAATCACGCCAAAAATTGCTTCGGAAATAATACCAGAACTCATCTTGGATTCCCCTTTGGTGCGGTCCGTAAAAATTACGGGAACTTCTATTATCTTGAAGTTACTGCTGTATGCCTTAAATTTCATTTCAATCTGAAAAGCATAGCCAACAAAACGGATGTTGTCCAGGTTTATTTTCTGGAGCACTTTTCTTTTATAACAAATAAATCCGGCGGTGGTGTCATAAATATCCATCCCCATCACAAATCGAACATATT
>DAIMFZ010000146.1:0-2160 GCA_036724225.1 Aequorivita sp. | reverse complement strand
GAACATATTTTGAGGCCAGCCAAGACAGTAAAACACGGCTCATTGGCCAGTTTACCACGTTCACTCCTTTCACATATCGCGAGCCAATGGCCACATCATTCCCCTCTTTATTGCAGGCATTAAACAACCGAATTAAATCGTTTGGGTTATGCGAAAAATCGGCATCCATTTCAAAAATATAGTCGTAGCCGTTTTCCAATGCCCATTTAAAACCCGCAATGTAAGCCGAACCCAAGCCCGTCTTTACAGGTCGTTTGAGCAAAAATAATTTATCGGGATAGGTTTTGAAATTTGCCTCGACCTCTGCTGCGGTTCCATCAGGAGAATTGTCGTCCACCACCAAAATGTGAAAATCACGCTGCAACGAAAAAACAGTGCGCAGCAGCCGCGCTATATTTTCAATTTCATTATAAGTTGGCACCACCACTACCGCCTTGGACATACTGCAATTTTAGCGCAAATGTACCTTTTTTTGAATTAACAAAT
Organism: Aequorivita sp.; assembly: GCA_036724225.1. Taxonomy (GTDB): domain Bacteria; phylum Bacteroidota; class Bacteroidia; order Flavobacteriales; family Flavobacteriaceae; genus Aequorivita. The sequence continues at coordinate 1,674 of DAIMFZ010000146.1, read as the reverse complement.
GTGAAGTAAAATCTAATTAATGCCCCAAAGAGGAAATAAATTTTGCTGTACCTTTACCGAAAATTTGAAGGTGGATTTCAGCGAAAGAGTTATAGTTTCAAACGACTGGGTTACCTATTTGCTAGTGGCCTGTTTCGTGCTTTTTGCGCTTTCAAAATATTTTTACCCCAAAAGATTCCACGAATTTTCATTGCTCCCCCTTTCAAATCAGTACTTTTTTGTTCACGGCAAAGATGATGAACTGAACCATCCTTTCAACTTGATGCTTTTTGTGGTGCAGATTATATGTGTTTCCATTTTTGTCTTTTTACTCTTCAAGGTTTTTAATCCTTCCGAAGTTCAAAAAAATGAATGGCTCTTTCTTCAAATTTGTACGGCTTACAGTGTTTTTGTGCTCATAAAATTTTCTTTTGAAAAGATTGTCGGCAATATTTTTTCCTTGGACGTACTCATCAACAATTATTTGTACCAAAAACTGAGTCACAGAAACTTTTTGGGTATTCTCCTGTTTTTGGCAAATCTATTCTTTCTTTATATCTATCTGCCAAGCGCTTCGACATTACTAATTTTTTGTAGTGTTATTTTAAGCTTGAACGCTATTGCGCTGCTTTATAGTTATAGGAAAAACGGAAAGATGATATTGGGCAATTTCTTCTATTTTATTTTGTATCTTTGCGCACTTGAAATTGCACCATATATTATCCTCTATAAAACGTTTGTTTAAGTGGATATTATTCTAAAAAATCAAGTAACCTATGAAAGTGAAAACTATTTTGGTTTCCCAGCCCGAGCCTAAAATTGAAAATTCGCCCTATTTCGATTTGATCGAAAAGCAAAAGGTAAAAATAGATTTCCGCCCTTTCATACATGTTGAAGGCCTATCAGGCAAGGAGGTGCGTGCCCAAAAAGTAGATCTTACAAAATATACGGCCATTATCCTTACCAGCCGAAACTCCGTGGACCATTATTTCAGGATTGCCGAAGAACTTCGCTTTAAGGTACCTGACACGATGAAATATTTTTGTTTGAGCGAAGCCGTTGCCTACTATCTTCAAAAATATGTGGTTTACAGAAAAAGAAAGATTTATGTGGGCAAAAGAACCTTTCCTGAACTTGCTCCCCTTATAAAAAAATATAAAAACGAAAAATTCCTCCTCCCCACTTCAGATAAATTGAAACCGGACGTTCCTGCAGTTTTGAATGAACTGAAAGTGGATTGGAAAGAAGCCACTTTTTACAAAACAGTAATCAGCGATCTTTCGGACCTTCGCGATGTTTATTATGATATTCTGGTTTTTTTCAGCCCCAGCGGGATTGAGTCCTTATTTGAAAACTTTCCGGATTTCAAACAGAACGACACCCGAATAGCAGTATTTGGAAACACCACCGTAAAGGCAGCGACTGAGCAAGGCCTGCGGGTGGATATTCAGGCTCCTACCCCCGAAACTCCCTCTATGACGATGGCTTTGGAAAAATACATCAAAGAGGCAAACAACAAAAAATAAGCTCGATTAATTGCAAATAAAAAAGGCTTGCCAACATGGCAAGCCTTTTTGTTTATAACATATTACTAAATTATTCTGAAGCGGGTGCTCCTGAAAGAATCTCTTCATTTGCGAATGATTCAAATTTTGTAAAGTTCTCTTTAAACGAATTTGAAAGTTCCTTGGCTTG
>DAIMFZ010000145.1:0-6411 GCA_036724225.1 Aequorivita sp. | reverse complement strand
GTATTGCTTTCATTTTTCAGTTGCAAGAAATCCGGTGATGCCCATAAACCAGGAACTGACCTAATTAATGCTGAACCTTCCATTTACAAATACGAAAAACCGGAACTTCCCGTTGGAGCCCTAAAAGCAGATTTTATTGGAAACCATGATTCCTTATATGCTTTTATAAAGGAAATTGACGCGTCCACTGAAACAACACTTATTGGTTTCGAAAATAAAAAATTGCCCGAAATTACCATCCCACAAAGCATTGGTGCTGAACTACAAATTTTGAAACTTAAAAATTTTGTGAACGATGTTTTGTTGGTCAATGCGAAGTTGAAGGACACAAACTTCAATGAATATTATCTCTTTGTTTGGGAAGACTCCATTTGGAAACAACCAGCGAACCGTTTTGACATTCATAAAAGCAATATGACAGACACGTTAATCCCTATTAAAAATAACCCTAAAGACAGTTCGCAATTGCTGCGCTATTATTCGGTTTTTGACATGGACCGAACAAGTGGAAAAAAATATAGTTGGAAATTAATGCAGGAAAGTATTCCAATTGAAGAATAAAATTATTTCCGCCTATCAATCAAATCGAATGGCTTTCTGCTTAATGGAGGAAAGCGGAGCACTTCAATTTCTTCAATAGAGGCAAATTCAATCTTTGGTGCAACCCTTAATTTTGCTCGGAAATGATCTTTTATTTCCAACAATAATTCCTCAGAAATATTTCCCGAAGCAATTTTTATCAAAATCTCATCGGTGCCCAATTCATTGTGGAAAATTTCAATGACGTAGCTTTCAATTGCAGAAAAATCATTGAGAATATTATACATTGCAGGCGGATAAAGCGTTGTGCCCTTATATTTAATCATTTGCTTTTTCCTGCCCACCACGGGTCCCAAACGCATAGTGTTTCTTCCGCATTTACAAGGGTTAATATAGCCTTGTACCATATCACCTGTTTTAAATCGTAGCAACGGCATAGCTTCGACCCCCAAAGTTGTGATTGTCAACTCGCCTACTTCACCTTCAACAACGGGTAAATTATTTTCATCGAGAATCTCAGCAATAATAAGTTCCGGGTGATGGTGGCCACCGTTGTGCGCCTCACATTCGTTGAAGGCCGTGCTCATTTCGGTGGAAGCATAGGTTGAAAACAGTTCAATATCCCAATCCTTTATTATTTTTTTCGCTAAAATATTAAGCGAAAAATCCTGCTCTCGGATGGGTTCGCCAATACAGATTGCCGCTTTTACTCCCGTATTCTTAAGATCTATATTCTGTTGTTTTGCATATTCAATCAACTTTAAAAGAAACGACGGTACGGTTATTAAATAGGTTGGATTGAATTTTAAAATAGAATCCCACTGAAGTTCCGGAATGCCCGAACCCACACGGATAATGCCCGAACCCAGTTTTCGCGCACCTAAAAAATACGCTAACCCAGCCATAAAACGGCGGTCCATTGTGGTCATCAATTGCAAAACATCATCCTTGCCAACACCGCAACAGGCGAAAGAAATTGCCTCATTAAAAGCCAAACGTTCCAAATCCTTATCCGTCAACGCAAAAGTTACAGGATCGCCCAATGTGCCCGATGTGGTTACGTAATCTATGATTTTGGATTTTGGGACACAGCAGAAATCATTATTGAATTGCTGAAGATGGTCTTTGGTTGTAACTGGAATTTTTTGAAGGTCTTCCAGTGTATTTATTTCTGAAATTTCTATTTGATTTTCTTTAAAAAAAGTTTTATAAAATGGAGAGTTTTCATTCAGATATCGAAGAGTTTCCTTCAATTTCTCCTCTTGAAATATTTTTATTTCTGCAGTTGTTGCTTTTTCTATATCTGGAATCATATTACCTTTTCTTTGCTTACTCTGCGCCTTTGCGGTAAATTTTACACCGCATACATCACATAGTTATTTATTCAATTTTTGAATATACTTTTCAATCCTTTCCTTATCGGGAACGGTTGTTATTTCTTTGGTCAAAGCCGTTTCAAATGCTTTTTTTGCTGCTGCATCATATTTCTTTTGAAAGTAATACTTTCCAGTTAAATAATAGGCTTTCCAATATTCGGAATTTTTTTGTTGCAATGCTGAAAGAGTTTCGGCAGAAACCATTTCATTATTTTCAATTGCAGCTTCCACTTCCCGCTCCAAAACACGGTATTCTTCGTAATCTCGGAATTGTTTTGAATATACAAAAGGATCTTCTGCCACATTTCCTTTTGGGGTTGAAATGGTTTTTGTCGCGGGATTTCCATTTCTATTCTTAAAAATTTCATTCAAATCATACTCAACAAATTCTCCTAATTGATACGGATTTGAAGAAACCCAAACTTTTCTGCTTTCTGGTTTAAAAACGATGCCATGGTGCGCCAAAAGCTGGTTGAGCGCTTTTTCGTTTCCGAATCCAATTTCTTTATTGTCTAATCCTTTTTTATTCCGAAGAATGGAAACGGCATCATCCACATTCAACTTTTCATCTTCTGAAATCAATTCTTCCATACGTTCAAAACGGTACATGGAATGACTTTCGGCTATCCATTTTAAATTTCGTTCATCATTTTTATAGGCTTCACTTTGAAAGTGATTGCTACAAATAAGTTCATCTGTGTTTTCAACTTCGTAAACTCCAAAATTATCTGGCGCAACTTCAATAATTACTGCTTTTTTATCCTTCGCACTTCCCACAAAAATTGCTTCGGAAACAAAAACTTCGCGCTTTTTCGCAATGGCAATTGCCTCCTCAATAGTGGAAGCATATTGCAAAATTTCACGGGTTACGATGGAGATAGGTGTTTTTGCCACCAACGGAATTTCAGATTTACCTGCGTTGATGGTAACGGTCAAGCCTTGATCGTTCATTCCGGAAACCACGCCAATCATTCCTCCCCAAGTTACGGACATAAATTTGTGTCCTTCTGAGGGATTTACGAAAGCAATTATTTTTTCCTTCGCAAAATCATCGCCGGCGTAAAAGTCGAAATTTCTTCCTATTAACAATTCGCCATCCACGGTTTTATCGCCCCAAACGGCAAAAGCTGAACAGCCCACCAGCATCAAATCCTGCATGGCGTGGCCAATATCGTGCGCACCGTGCAAATAGAGCAACCGCAAATAAGGCTCGCCTATTTCACTGAAATTTGAAGAAGAATATTTTGAAAGTCCATAAATTTCAGCTTTGTATTCCTCGGGAATGTGCAAATACATTTTCCGATTGTACCAAGCCAAAAACTTTCGAAGTAAATACTGTTGCGTTTTTGAAGGCACCAAATCTTCCACTTTGTTGAAGAAAATAGCTTCCTGTTTTTGCATTAAATCTTGTGTGAGATTACCTGTGATCTCGCCAATTTGAAGTGGGTTTCCTTCTACATAAAGTTCCCATTGGCCTTGTTTGTTCTTTAGAAAAAAATTGTTCCCGGATACAAAAGTGGAGTCGTTTATTTTTACTTTTTTGGGAATGGTTGCATCATAGCCACTAACATCCGGACGATTGTGAAGTGATTTTGAAACTCCGCATGAATTCAGGAAAATTACCAAAACCGCAAACGCGAATAATTTTTCCAATTTCTTCATTTTAAGCTTTTTTGAACTTCGATACGCGTTTGTTGGTATTCGTAAAAGTTCGGTTTTCTTTGTAATCAATCCATTTCTGCCCAAATGATTTTCGCATTACATTTTCAAAGTGACGCATAAAAAAGACGTTGTAGAGCATATTGCTAAAACGGCCAAGATGCCGCGGAAACGCACGAAGCGTCATTGAAAAACCACCGTCCAAATATTTTATGTAGTGCCAATAACCGCTGGGCATATAGAGTGCATCTCCGTGTTTCATGGTGGCGTGAAGTCCTTCCAAATATTGAAGTGCAGGATATTTCTTAAAATCTGGATTGTCCAAATCTATACTTTCCAAATTGTGTACGGCGAAAGGAATTTTATATAAAAATTTTGTTTGTTCAGGTGAAAACAGCGCCACGCTTTTGGTGCCATGAAAGTGAAAGTGCACCAAATCTGCCAGATCCATATCGTAATGCGGCAAGACCTTGGAACCTTCGCCGCCGAAGAAAAGCACAGGCAGTCGTTTGAAGAATTTCAAACCAATATCCGGATATTCAAAATCCTTTAAAAGCTCGGGCAGTTTCACTTTTAGGTCATAAAAAAAAATGCGCAGATCTGTGGGTTTGGTTTTAATCAATTCAATATAATCTGCCATTTTCATTTCTGTTGCTGGTGCCGCGGAATTCTGTTTGCCTTTGGTGGGCTCGTTGTTGTAGAGTGGCACAATTTGTTCGCCAGCATGTTGTTGAATGTAATCCAAATTCCATTTTTGGAAAGCGTCCCAATTTTCCGTTAAACCTTCAATTAAAACTGGTTTTTGGGGCTTGTAATAATTCTCAATGAATTCCTTTTTTGAAATATTCCGGACCCTGGGTATCTGTGTAGTTTTTATCTGTCCCATCTTGCCTGAAAATTTTAATTTACTTTTTCCTTTTTTGTGGCTTCCAGTATTTTGTTCAGTAAATATTCGCCTCCCAATATTTCCGAACAGGTTACCACGCCACTAATGGTAACGCCCAAAATGCCGTGCATATTTAAACTTTGACCTGTAAAATATAAATTTTTGATTTTGGTGCGTGGCGAAACAAATGATTTTAAAGGGTTGTTCGCATCTTTCACATAACCATACATTGAACCTTTGTTGCAGCCAATGTAATCGCGATAGGACAAAGGTGTTGAAGCATAAACTGCCTGAATGCATTCGCGAAGATTGGGGAATTTTTTCTCCAATTCCTTGATGATTATTTCAGATTTGTAGGCTTTGAATTCGTCATACGTCTGCCCACGGTCATTTTTTTCTGCAGCGGTGTTGAAAGTGTCTATCCACGGTTCCATTTCGTCAAAGCGCATATAGGTCATCACCGTAATGTTATCGCCATATTCCTCCATATCCTTTTTTATTCCCATAGAAAGCATATAGGCTTCGGGCCAACTTTCTTGGGTATAATTGTGGACATCCCAAATGGATTTATAATCTTTAAAATGGTAATAATTATGGTTTAAATATTTGAAGGAATTCGGTTTTAGCACCAAATACAGACTGAAAGCGGCAATGGTGCTTTCAATATTCTCGATGCGGCTTGTATATGATTTTCTAAAACTGTCGTGCCCAATCATTTCAAGTGTCATCTTTGGATCCACGTTTGAAATAAAAATATCACCTTTTATGGTTTTTCCATTTGCAGTTTGAACGGCTGTAACCACTCCGTTTTCTGTTTCAAATTTTGTCACTTCGTGGCGTTTGAAAGCTTTTCCACCGTTTTCGCGAAGCCGGGCAAGCAATGCTTTGGTTATTTGGCTACCGCCATTAATGCAACGGTACGAACTTTCAATATAGGAATTTACTGATAAGGCGTGCATATAAAAAGGGGTCCTATCTCCCTCGCCGGCATATAGCAAATTGCTTCCTCCCATAACGGCACGGAGTTTTTCATTTTCTGTAACAGATTCTATAAATTCCTTCGCTTTCACTTCAAAAAGGGCGGTGTTTTCGTAATAAGGTTTTCCGAGTTTTAATCCGTAAAGTGGGAAAAAACTGCAAGTATCCTGCATTTTTTTGCAATAAGCGTCTATCGCTTTTTCTTCCTCGGGAAATTCTTTAAGCAATGTTTTTTTGAAATTTTCGTAACCCTGTGCATGGCGATATTCTTTCGGATCGTTGTCAAAAGTGATGACATCGAACCCGTCCTCGTTCATTTTTTTGAGAGTGATATCGTCCAAAATGCCCAAATATTTAAAATATCTAAAGAGATTTTGCCCTTCCGAAAGACCGCCAATATAGTGAACGCCAGTATCAAAAATAGTTTTGTCGCGCACAAAAGTTTGCAGGTTACCACCAAATTGTTGATTTTTTTCGAGCACGCAAACACTGTAACCTTCCCTGGCCATAATAATCGCCGACACGAGCCCGCCAAGGCCGCTACCGATGATAACTACATCATATTTTTCACTCATTTCGCTAAGTTTCCCGATGGTTTAAAGATACTGATATTCGTGTTTCGATACACGTTTTGATATCCTAAAGTAAGTATATTTTCAGTTTGTGAAGTAACACATTCCTTTATTAAAACTATGGTTTTTACAGATAAATCTGGCAATTGTGAAACAACTTCTGAAACCATTTTTTCTGAAGAAATAATTAAAGTTTCCACATTCGTGAGCAAGATTTCCAAAACCGAATTGTGGAAATGAAGCCTTCCGTATTTTTGGGTAATATAGCTATTTTGAAGTATGGTTCGCGTTTCAAAATCTTCAATAAAACTGGAAATTTTTCGATCTTTCACATCCATTCTGATAAGAAAATGGAGCTGACCATAATCTTCTGGAATGTGCTCATTCTTTACGCTTTTTT
>DAIMFZ010000144.1:0-6426 GCA_036724225.1 Aequorivita sp. | reverse complement strand
TCAAAAAATATTGACGACCCCGAATATTATTTCTACACCCGTAAGGCGAAGTTTGTTCCGAAGAAAAAAATTGTTACCGGATTGACCAATATGTATATTGCCGATGTGCCAACGCCCGTGGGACTGCCATTCGCCTACTTTCCATTGACGGAAGACCGCACTTCTGGTTTTATTATTCCTTCCTTTGGCGAAAACAACAGCCGTGGGTTCTTCTTTCAGAACGGTGGCTATTATTTCGCCATAAATGATTATTTGGATTTTAGTTTGCTGAGCGATTATTACACCAACGGAAGCTATGCTTTGCGGGGAGAATCTACATACGTACTTAAATATAAATACCGCGGAAATTTCAGTGCGCGTTATGAAAGCCTTGTGCAAGAGGAAAGAGGGTTCCCCAATTTTCAGGAAAGCAGTATTTACAACATTCGCTGGCAACACACTCAGGACTCAAAGAGTAACCCGAGTTCGCGATTTTCTGCTTCGGTGAATGTGGGAAGTAGTAAATATTTTACTGAATCCATCAATCAGGTAAACAATGCCAGTGCTTTGGTGAATACACTTAGCTCCTCCATTTCCTATGCAAAAAGTTTTGAGGGCGACCCACAGGTAAACTTCACCCTTGCCGCCACGCATTCACAGAACACAAATACCCAACAAATATCCATGTCGCTTCCAAACCTGAGCGGAAGCGTTTCGCGGATATATCCCTTCGCACCAAAGGATGGCGCCAAAAAAGGGATTATTCAGAATATAAATTTTCAATATGACCTTTCCGCAGAAAACCGGATACTGACCGCCGATTCGCTTTTTTTCAAAAAAGAAATGTTCAACAGTGCGCAGATTGGGGCGCAGCACAATATTCCAATAACAACCAACTTCAAAATCCTTAAATATTTAAGTGCTTCCGCTGGCACCAATTTTCGAGAAACTTGGGTTCTTAAAAGTACCCGTAAACGCTATGATGCAACCGTGAATAATGGTTTGGGTGGCATAGTTCAAGATACCGTTTCTGGTTTTGAAAGTTACCGAACCTATAATTTTTCAACCAGTTTGGGAACCACACTATACGGGCTTTTCAACTTCGGAAAAGATAAGAAAATACAGGCCATTCGCCATGTAGTACGCCCTTCCATCGGCTATAACGTGAACCCCGCTTTTGACAGGTATTACGATGAGTTTCTTGTGCCCGAAACCGCAGATGAAACTGCCCATGTTGTTGAATATTCAAGGTTTGAAAATACACTATACGGTCCGCCAAGCAAAATATATTCCAGCAGCATCGGGATGTCCCTGAGCAATACATTTGAGGCCAAAGTACGCGATAGCGACACACTTGCCAAAGAACCCAAAAAAGTGATTTTGCTGAACAACCTGAACTTTTCCACAGCCTATAATCTTGCGGGCGATTCCCTGCAATGGAGCCCGTTGCAATTTAGCGGCAGCATACCAATCGTTAAAAAGTTGGATTTCAACTTTAGTGGATCGCTGGACCCGTATGCACTGGACAACAACAATAACAAAATAGATATGTTCAATATTGACAATGGCGGAAGTCTTTTCCGGTTGACCAATGCCAATGTGAGTATAAACTATTCCTTTAGTAGCAAAGATTTTAAAACTAAGGGAAAAGATATGGGGATAGACAATGAAACTTTCAGAAACGGAGGGCGTCCCGATGACCTATTTGGGGAAGCAGCGAATATTTATGATGGGCAGATATACAAAAACAATGAAGAGGAAGACGTTGACAAAACCAACGTGGATTGGTACAATTACAGCATTCCGTGGGATGTGCGTTTTGCTTACACAATCACCTATGGCAACGCTAGGCGGCAAAACGAAATTTCCAGTCAATCGTTTATGATGAGTACCAATATGGAATTGGCACCACGATGGACGGTGGGTGTTTCCTCTGGCTATGATTTTAAGAACAGGGGTGTAACCTTAACGCAATTCCGTTTCCAGCGCGATTTGGAGAGTTGGCAAATGAGTTTCAACTGGACACCCATTGGCAGCATTAACACGGCTTGGTATTTCTTTATAGGAATAAAATCGTCTATGCTTAGTGATATTAAGTATGATAAGCGGAGAGAGAGTGATAAGAGGTTATAATTAAATTCCATATCTCAAGCTTCATATTCCAAATAAATTCCAAAATTGAAAAGCCTAAATTCAGAAAGGACATTCAAATAAAACTCAATATCTTAATAACTCATTAACCCAAAAGCATGAAAACAATAATCACGACCCCCCACGCCCCTGCTCCAATTGGCCCATACAACCAAGCAATTCTCAATGGAACAATGCTCTACACATCTGGGCAGATAGCGATTGATCCAAAAACTGGGAATTTGGTAATGGACAACATTAAAACCGAGACCAAACTGGTTATGGAAAACCTAAAGGCCATCCTTACCGAAGCCGGAATGAACTTTGAAAACGTACTGAAAACTACCATTTTCATCAGCGATATGAACAATTTTGTCGCCATCAACGAGGTGTATGGCAGCTATTTTAACGAAGCCACTGCCCCAGCCCGTGAAACTGTGGAAGTAGCCAACTTGCCCAAGTTTGTGAATGTAGAGATTTCAGTGATTGCCTCGCTTTAGGGTTTTTTTTAAACAGCCATTGAACCTTTTTCTACAAATTTCTAATTTCCAAATCGGCTCTCAAATTTTATTAAACACGACAACGAGCATATTTTATCGTTAAAAGCATTGTTAAATTAGAAATTATTAGTAGCTTGCCCAGGTCTTTGAACCAAGTGGCCCCCACCCACTTCAAAGACCTTAAAGCTTAATATTTGGTTAGAAAAAAGCTTTTAAAATGGAGCGGCTCTTATTGGGCCGCTCTTTTTTTAAATACTATTTAGCTAAAAAAATTTAAACCACTTGGAAATGCAGCGCGAGAGATGGCACGCAATTCTGGATAATTTCAGAAAGCATACTGATATTAAACAAAAAAACCGCAACCCTCTCAGGTTGCGGTTTTCACATTAATCTATTTCTAAAAGCTTATTTCACTTCTTCAAAATCAACCCTTCGACTTCGCTCAGGACAGGCTACTTGACTTCTTCGAAGTCTACGTCCTCAACATCACTGTTTTCAGATGAGCCGTCTTTACTTCCTTGCTCTGCTCCTGCTCCGGTATCACCGGTTGGGGCGCCTTGGCCATCGGCTTGGGCTTTGTACATTTCTTCGGAAGCGGTTTTCCAAGCTTCGTTTATTTTATCCAAAGCAGGTTGTATATTGCTCACCTCTTTGGTTTCGTACGCTTTTTTCAGTTCTTCCAAAGCATTTTCAATTGGTTTCTTTTTATCATCAGATAATTTGTCGCCAAACTCTTTTAGTTGCTTTTCAGTCTGGAAGATCATTCCATCAGCTTCGTTCAATTTGTCTACTTTTTCTTTCGCAAGTTTATCGCTTTCAGCATTTTCTTCTGCATCAGCTTTCATCTTTTTGATTTCCGCATCGGTCAATCCAGAAGAAGCCTCAATACGAATATCCTGCGTTTTGTTGGTAGCCTTATCGGTAGCGCTCACTTTAATGATACCGTTGGCATCAATATCAAACGTTACTTCAATTTGTGGCGTACCGCGCTGTGCTGGTGGAATTCCATCCAAGTGGAAACGACCGATTGTCTTGTTGTCGTTTGCCATTGGGCGTTCCCCTTGCAATACGTGGATCTCAACACTTGGCTGATTGTCCGCCGCTGTAGAGAACACTTGGCTTTTCTTGGTAGGAATGGTTGTATTGGCTTCAATTAAATGAGTCATTACACCTCCCATAGTTTCAATACCAAGAGAAAGTGGCGTTACATCTAAAAGAAGTACGTCTTTCACATCTCCGGTCAATACACCACCTTGAATTGCAGCACCTACGGCAACTACTTCATCTGGGTTTACCCCTTTGTGCGGTTTTTTTCCGAAGAATTTTTCCACAGCTTCCTGCACTGCAGGAATACGGGTGGAACCACCTACAAGAATCACTTCATCTATATCGCTTTTGCTCAAACCTGCTGCTTTTAGCGCGGTTTCGCATGGCTTCATTGTTCTTTTTACCAAATCATCGATCAACTGTTCAAACTTAGCTCGGGTCAAGCTTTTCACCAAGTGTTTTGGTCCGCTGGCAGTAGCTGTTATATAAGGCAAGTTAATTTCAGTTTGTGCTGCGGAAGAAAGCTCTATTTTCGCTTTTTCGGCGGCTTCTTTCAAACGTTGCAATGCCATTGGATCTTTGCGAAGATCAAAATCTTCTTCGGCTTTAAAGTCATCTGCCAACCAATTGATAATTTTTTGGTCCACATCATCACCACCCAAGTGAGTATCACCATCGGTAGCAAGTACTTCAAAAACGCCGTCACCCAATTCAAGGATACTAACGTCGTGCGTACCACCACCAAAGTCAAATACTACCACTTTTTGGTCGGTTCCTTTTTTGTCAAGGCCATATGCCAATGCAGCAGCAGTTGGTTCGTTAATGATTCGCTCTACTTTAAGACCAGCAATTTCACCCGCTTCTTTGGTTGCGTGGCGCTGACTGTCGTTAAAATAAGCAGGAACGGTAATAACCGCACGGGTTACTGGCTGACCTAAATAATCTTCGGCGGTTTTCTTCATTTTTTGAAGAATCATCGCACTCAATTCCTGTGGAGTGTACAGACGTCCGTCAATGTCCACACGGGCGGTGTCGTTATCGCCTTTTACTACCTTAAAAGCTGCGCGTTCTGCTTCCGCTTTAGATTCAGAAAATTTGTTTCCCATAAATCTCTTAATGGAGCTGATAGTTTTTGTAGGGTTTGTAACCGCCTGACGTTTTGCAGGGTCGCCTACTTTAATTTCGCCGCCTTCCACAAATGCAATTACGGAAGGGGTTGTTCTTTTTCCTTCGGCATTCGGAATAACCGTTGGCTCGCTACCTTCCATAACGGCAACGCAGGAGTTGGTTGTACCTAAGTCAATTCCAATTATTTTACTCATCTCTTTTATTTTTATTGTTTATTATTATTTATTGATGTTCAAAAATTATTTGTTTCTCGGTTGCGGGGCCTTTCGATAGGCTCAAGATAAACTGAAACCGAAGCACGGTCTGTTTAAGACAATGATTGTGCCAGTGGAAAGATTATGACATCATGTCAGAAATGTTAATTCCGAATATTAATGAAGCACCAAATTCCAAAACGAAATGGTCTTCGGATTTTGGAATTTATTTCACTTGGAATTTATACACAACAATTCCCCCCACTGCGTAGTGAATCGTGGGCTCCGTTCCTTTTTTATGAGTTCCCATTCAATTACTCGTGTGCCCACCAAACCTGAGGAAATGGTGGCTTTTCCAAATTTTCGGTTGATGGCATCAAAGGTTTCTATAAGTTTTGAATTGCTAATTTTAGAGGGTTGATGGAACAAATTGCCCTGCACATAATCCTGCGGAATGATGCCAGTAAGATTCACCCCCACTTTTTTGTAGCGATAGCCGGGTTTGTAAATAGCCACCAATGCTTCACGCGCAGCGGAAATAAGTTTGAAGGTATCGTTCGTGGGAATTTCCAAAGTTACCGTGCGGCTATCGGAATATTGTTTGTCCACATTGCTGTGATAATTGGTAACAATAAAAACCTGAACATAAGTGGCGCACGATTTTTGGGCGCGGAGCACTTCGCTCACTTCACTGATGTAATAAGCGCAGGCTTCTTCAATGCGTTCCAAATCAGGCAATTTTATACCGAAGGATTTTGCGGTGCCTATTCCTTTTTTGGGCGGTGGCTGGGTTACAAATTCATTGCACGGCTCCCCATTCAATTCACGCCAAGTGCGCTCGCCCACCACCGTCATTTCTTTGCGGACCCACGGGAGCGGTAGTTCGGTAAATTGCAAAGCATTATAAACACCTATGTTTTTCAAGCGTTCGGCATGTTTTCTACCGATGCCCCACACATCACCAATCTTGCACCACTTCAATGCCTTAATCCTTTTTTCTTCGGAATCGATTACACAAACGTGGTTGTTTTCGGCAATTTTCTTTGACATTTTGTTGGCTAGTTTTGCCAGACCTTTGGAAGACGCAATCCCTACACCCACGGGCAATCCCGTATTTTTGAAGATAGTGTCCTTCATTAAATGTCCATATTCCTTCAAAGAAATATTTTTCATTCCTGACAAATCTGCAAAGGCTTCGTCAATGCTATACACTTCCACATTGGGCGAAAACGTTCCGAGAATGTTCATCACCCGTTGCGACATTTCGCCATAGAGCGTATAATTTGAAGAAAAGAAAACTACTTTATTTTTAATTAGCTGATTCTTTATCTTGAAGACTGGCTCATACATCGGGATATCCACAATGGCTTTGGCCTCTTTATTTGCGGCGATAATGCAACCGTCATTATTGCTGAGCACCACAACGGGTTTCCCCAAAAGATCGGGAC
>DAIMFZ010000143.1:0-6446 GCA_036724225.1 Aequorivita sp. | reverse complement strand
CTTTTCAAAGTATCTATAAAAATACAATAATTCCTTTAGTGAATGTTGTTTAACATGTGCCACCAAGCTTTGGGAAGATTGTAAATAAGGTTTTTAAACATAGCCGCTAAAGTAGCCAATATTTGTGATTTTGAAAACGTTTTATGAAAAATTATATATTATGTAGCCCAACTAATCTGGACGAAAATTTATGTAGTTTTGTTATTCTGAAAACATGTCCATACAAGTAGAAAATATTACCAAAACCTACGGCGAACAAAAAGCGCTGAACAAGGTTTCCTTCACCATTGAAAAAGGAGAGATAGTGGGTTTTCTTGGCCCCAACGGCGCCGGGAAATCTACCATGATGAAGATTTTGACAACTTTTCTTCACGCTTCGGAAGGTACAGCATTTGTAAACGGTTTTGATGTGAACAAAGACGATATTGCCGTGAAAAAAAGTGTGGGCTATCTGCCGGAACACAACCCCCTATATTTGGATATGTACGTTCGGGAATACCTTCTTTTTAATGCTGGGATATACAATATTCCCAAAACAGAAGTTGAAAATGTGATTGAAAAAACAGGGTTGACACCCGAAGCGAACAAAAAAATTGGGCAACTTTCAAAAGGGTATAGACAACGTGTAGGGCTCGCAAATGCGCTGCTTCACAATCCAGAGGTCTTAATTCTCGATGAGCCCACAACAGGTTTGGACCCCAATCAATTGATAGAAATTAGACAGCTAATAAAAAATGTTGGAAAGGAAAAAACGGTTCTTCTTTCCTCACATATTATGCAGGAGGTTGAAGCAATTTGCGACCGCGTAATAATTATAAATAAAGGCGAAATCGTACTCGATAAAAAACTTTCCGATTTAAAAAACAACAAACAGCAAATTATAGAAGTAGAGTTCGATTATCGTGTGGAAGAATTGGCGCTGCAGCAACTTCCGAAGATTGAAAAGATTGAAAACTCAATAGGTTTTGTATATCAACTCTATTTTGAAACAGATCAGGATATGCGTGGAAAAGTATTTGATTTTGCACACGACAATGGATTGAAGATTCTACAGTTACATCAAAAGAATACTACTTTAGAAAAATTGTTCGGCGAGCTAACTATTCAAAAATAAGCCGTCCCCGATAAAGCTCCTCCACCTCAACAATCGGCGGTCTGTTTTTGGAAATAACATTGCCCAAGCTAACTATTTTTCCAGTGATGGATTGTTGTGGGTTCACTACCATTTCACCCGTACTTCTGTGGTAAACCATTAAATTCTGGACAATCAAGTTTTGAGAAAATATTCTACAATCCCCAGCATAAAGTCCAAAAAAGGCACTGTTGGCACTCCCGTTTAAATAGAATTTTGAAAGACCGTTGGCTATTATTTCCAAATGTCCTACTTCCAAATCTAATTTAAAATCACCATCGGTATGATATTGGTCTTCATTTTCTTGGTCTTCAGAAAGAAGCTTTAAAAATGGATACCGAAGCACCCCAATACTTTCCACTTCCAAACCGGTGCTACTGCGTATTTCAGTTATATTTGGAGATGTTACATACACCTTTGTAAGTCCATAATCGCGCACCAAATTGCAACGGTTATTGTTGTATATTTCAAGCTGACCGTTGGTGACGACCACTGTTACGTCGCTCAAAAGATTTTCCCCAGTTTCCACCACCACTTTCTGTTCGGGGCCCTGCTTTACAAAAAGTTTGGTGCGTTCCCAAACAAGGATTTTTGTGAAAGAAGAAACAGGTATTTCAGTCTCAATGATTGTCCCCGCTTCTCGGAAACAGTCCCAACTATTGTCAGTATCGCATCCGGGTAAAAGAAGAATCATTACTATATAAACTAACTTTTTCATAATATTTCCAATTTCCTATTCCCACTAAGAAGGGTTAGGATACTTATAACCTATAACCCACTCCAAATTCCACAGCCTCCGCTTTGGCCCAATGGGCGTGTACGGTTACGGTGGCGAATATTTTATCATCAAAGAAATAACGCTTCAATCCCAAACGGTTGTACACCCTATTTTCAAAAGCGTACGGCCAATACACATAATAACCCAATTGCGAAACAAACGCAACTCGATTGAAACGCCATTCATGGCCCACAAAAAGGCCAACTCGCTTGTAATCTTCATCACCCGAAAGCCCGTCTTCTGGATAGGCAATGGAACGATAATTTATCAATTCCTTCAAAAAAGTTGAAAAGAAAACATCTACTCCAGCCGTGAGCGAGCTCTTATAATTTAACCGTTTGTCCACAAAAAAAGACAATTCATAAAATGGTTCTTGCCCAAGACCATTTACATCGCTTTCGTTGATTCCGGTCCTAAAAGCCAAGTTGTATTTAAACCGTTCCTCATAGGTTTTGGAAAGCGAATCTACTTTATGAATATATTCCGGAAATTCCTTATAATCCAATTGATAACTAATCCCCGCGTTTAGCGCAAAAGTATTGGTGCTATTATTTGGTGCCTTGAAATTGGCATTGCTGTAATGAATAACCGTAAACCCAGCGTGAATACCGAGGCCTCTCCAAATATTTTCACGAACAAAATTTCCCTTCAAAAAAGTGGTGCTCAATAGATGGGTCCCATAGGCATTGTTGTTATAATTGGTTTCTTGGTCATACGGAATTGCAGAATAGGCTATTCCCTGCCCCACCCGTAACATTAGATTTCTGTTAAGAAAATACCAGTTCATGTGTCCATAAGCGCTCACCACATTTCCCAAATATTGGTTGTGCATATCCTGATAAGCAGCCGTGAAACCCCAATCGGGATAATTATTGCGGCGCTCCCATTCATTGAAACCATACGTTTTTTGGTTATAGGAAATAAAAAATCCAGTAGGGTGTCCGGTAATTAAATGTTCAATATCTGGGTTGTGTTCAAGAATACTTCCGTAGAAAAAATCGGCCTCCAAGGAAACGGGCTTCAATTCCTTTTCCTGTGAAAAAAGTGAAAAACTGAAAAGAATGACTGTGAATACGGGAAGAAGGTGCTTCATATTTTTTTCAACGCCGGTAAAGATAAACTAATCTTTAAAAAATGAATAAAAGACCTAAATTTTCTTTTCCCATTTAAAAAACCTGCGAAGCTATCTCATTAATATTGCTGCTCTTTCCCATAGAATAATAATGCAGGAATGGAACACCAGCCTTAACGAGTTCCTTGCTTTGCTGCACACACCAATCAATCCCGATTTGCCGAATGGCTTTGTTGTCCTTGGCTTTCACCACTTCCATAACCAACGCATCGGGCAAATCTACTTTAAAACGGTGGGGAATAAGATTGAGATGCGACTTTACCGAAATTGGTTTCAACCCCGGAATAATAGGAACGGTTATGCCTTCTGCCCTACATTTATCTTGAAATTTGAAGAATTTTTCATTGTCAAAAAACATTTGGGTAACAATGTATTCCGCGCCATTTTTGATTTTCTTTTTAAGGAAATGAATATCGCTTTCACTGCTGGGCGCCTCCATATGTTTTTCGGGATATCCAGCAACTCCCACACAAAAATCGGTCGGGAATGTGTTTTGAAGTTCGTCATCCAAATACCCGCCTTTGTTCAAAGCATTTATTTGCGAAACAAGGTCGCAAGCGTATTTATGGCCATTCCTTTCAGGAGTGAAATAAATCTCACTTTTCACCGCGTCACCACGAAGGGCCATAACGTTATCTATGCCCAAAAACTGAAGGTCTATCAAAAAGTTTTCGGTTTCTTCTTTCGTAAAGCCACCACAAAGTATGTGCGGCACGGCATCAAGGTGATATTTATTTTGAATCGCAGCACAAATACCAACCGTGCCCGGACGTTTACGGACAACTTTCTTTTCAATCAACCCATCCTTTAACTCCTTAAAAACATACTCCTCGCGATGATAAGTAACATTTATATATGGAGGGCGAAACTCCATCAACGGGTCAATATTGTTGAAAATGGCCTGAATGTTTTCACCCTTTAAAGGGGGTAAAATTTCAAAGGAAAACTGAGTTTTCCCATTTCCGTTTTTTATGTGTTGGGTTACTTTCATCTAATCTGCTAGGTTTGTTTTGAGCCAATTTGTTGCCTCTTCAAAATTCATGTTTTTTCGCTTTGCGAAATCTTCAATTTGGTCTTCCTTAATTTTGCCAAGTCCAAAATAGCGCGCTTCTGGATTGGCAAAATAATAGCCCGAAACAGAAGCCGCTGGCCACATTGCCATATGTTCAGTAAGTTCAACGCCTATATTTTCCTTTACTTTCAAGATTTCCCAAATGGTCCGTTTCTCCAAATGGTCCGGACAGGCGGGATAGCCAGGTGCTGGGCGGATACCTTTATATTTCTCTGAAATCAGATCTTCATTAGTCAGGTTTTCTTCGAAAGCATAGCCCCAATATTTGGTGCGGACCTCTTTGTGAAGATATTCCGCAAACGCTTCAGCTAAACGGTCTGCCAGGGCTTTTACCATTATGGCATTGTAATCGTCGTGCTCTGCAACATATTTCGCTGCCAACTCCGCAGTTCCAAAACCAGTACTTACACAGAAACAACCAACATAATCCTGTATGCCACTTTCCTTTGGCGCAATAAAATCTGCCAAAGCAATGTTGGGTTTACCGGCTGCTTTTTGGGATTGTTGGCGTAAAGTTCTAAAAAAGGCATTTGGAATTTGGGATTTGGGATTTGGGATTTTCAACGAAATATCATCATCATCAACTGTATTGGCCTCAAAAACTCCGAAAATTGCTCGAGCGGTCAATAGTTTTTCTGAAATTATCTTTAGAAGTATTTTCAGCGCATCGGCAAACAATTCCGAAGCTTGTTCGCCCACAATTTTATCGGTTAAAATATTTGGAAACCGACCGTGAAGTTCCCAACTTCTAAAAAATGGGGTCCAATCCAAATAATCAAGCAACTGGTTTAAATCAAAATCGTCCAAAACTTGGACGCCTAATTGATTTGGTTCAACAATTTCTGAGTTTTTCCAATCAATTTGAAACTTGTTTTTCCGAGCTTCGGAAATTGACAAATAGGTTTTTACTTTCTGACGTTTCAGAAAATCCTTTCGGAAGGTGTCATATTCTTGCTTAATGTTTTCTTTATAGGCTTCCGAAGTTTCCTTTTTCAACAAATCGCCAACTACTGTAACTGCTCGTGAAGCATCGTTTATATGAACCACTGCACATTCGTACTGCGGGTCAATTTTTACGGCCGTATGGGCCCTACTTGTTGTAGCACCTCCAATCAGCAACGGAACTTTAAAATTCTGTCGTTGCATTTCCTTCGCCAAAAAAACCATTTCGTCCAATGAAGGGGTTATCAATCCACTTAAACCAATAGCGTCCACGTTTTCTTCCTTTGCGGTTGCTATTACTTTTTCCGGCGGAACCATTACGCCCAAGTCAATTATTTCATAATTGTTGCAGGCCAAAACAACGCCGACAATGTTTTTTCCGATATCGTGAACATCTCCCTTTACGGTAGCCATCAATATTTTTCCAGCGTTTTTTGAATCCGTAATCTTTGGATTTCTCAGCTTTTCTTCTTCAATATACGGAAGTAGATAGGCCACCGCTTTTTTCATTACTCTTGCACTTTTTACCACTTGCGGCAAAAACATTTTTCCACTTCCGAAAAGGTCGCCAACCACGTTCATTCCATCCATGAGGGGGCCTTCAATTACATCCAGTGGTTTTGGGTATTTTAAACGCGCTTCTTCGGTATCCGCCTCTATATAATCGGTAATCCCATTAACTAATGCATGGGATAGACGCATCTGCACCTCTTCATTTCTCCATGCTTCATCTTTTACCACCTCTTTTCCTTTAGCTTTTACTGTTTCTGCAAATGCCAGTAATTTATCGGTTGCGTCTTCTTTCCTGTTAAGAATTACATCTTCGCATAATTCTTTCAGGGTTGGATCAATATTGGCATATACCTGCAACTGCCCGGCGTTTACAATGCCCATATCCATTCCTGCTCTTATAGCGTGGTATAAAAATACAGCGTGCATCGCCTCTCTTACAGTATCGTTACCACGAAAAGAAAAAGACACATTACTTACACCTCCACTCACCCTGGTAAGGGGCATCAGTTTTTTTATTTCACGGGTAGCCTCAATAAAATCAACACCATAATTATTATGCTCTTCGATCCCGGTGGCTATTGCAAAAATATTGGGATCGAAAATGATATCTTCAGGCCTGTAGCCTGCCTGTTCCGTTAAGATTTTGTAGGCACGCCGGCAGATGGTTACCTTACGTTCAATAGTGTCTGCCTGGCCTTTTTCATCGAAAGCCATTACTACAACAGCAGCGCCAAAACTTTTACAGATAAACGCCTGTTCCAAAAATTTTTCTTCGCCTTCTTTCATTGAAATGGAATTGACGATGCATTTTCCCTGCACGCATTTTAATCCTGCTTCTATAATATTGAATTTGGAAGAATCGATCATCACCGGAATT
>DAIMFZ010000142.1:2965-6480 GCA_036724225.1 Aequorivita sp. | reverse complement strand
CGCGAGTATCTCCTTGCCGATGGAGCCAAGCCGATCGGTGCGCGCAGCATGGTTCTTGCCAATGGTGTTGGAATTCCTTTTTGATTCAAGGCGCTTACCAAAGCTTCTCCAATTCCCAAAGCTGTTAAAACTTCGTCGGTTTTATAATAATCGGAAAGCGGATAATTTTCGGCGGTTAATTTGATTTCTTTTCTGTCTTTCGCAGTAAATGCCCTAAGCGCATGCTGGATTTTTAAACCCAATTGGCTCAAAACCGCATCTGGCACATCGGTTGGGTTTTGGGTGCAGAAATAAAGTCCAACCCCTTTGGAGCGTATCAATTTTACAATACTTTCTATTTGGTTTAGCAGTGCGCTGCTGGCTTCATTGAAAATTAAATGTGCTTCATCAACAAATATCACCAACTCGGGTCTGCCGCTGTCGCCCTGCTCGGGAAAGGTGGCGTAAATTTCAGCCAAAAGACTCAACATAAAAGTGGAAAAAAGCTTCGGGCGGTCTTGAATATCAGTCAAACGGAGAATGTTTATATAACCCATTCCGTTTTCATCCACGCGAAGTAAATCATCCGTTTCAAATGATTTTTCACCAAAAAACAAATCGGCGCCCTGTTGTTCAAGTTCCACTACTTTTCGAAGAATGGAACCTGTTGATGAGGTTGAAATTCTACCGTATTCGCCAGCAAATTCATCTTTTCCTTCTTCTGTTGCATACTGCAGCATTTTTTTGAAATCCTTTAAATCGAGCAACGGCATTTTGTGGTCGTCACAATATTTAAAAATCACGGAAACAATGCCAGCTTGCACATCGCTTAAATCTAAAATTCGGGAAAGTAGGACGGGGCCAAATTCGCTTACAGTAGCGCGAAGACGAACGCCTTCCTGGTCTGAAAGCGAAAGTATTTCGCACGGAAATTTTTTCGCTTCATACGGAAAGCCAATGGCTGCGTGGCGTTCCTCAATTTTGGCATTGTTGGCTCCAGGTTCGGCTATGCCACTTAAATCGCCTTTTATATCCATCAAAAGTACTGGAATTCCCTTCTCGGAGAGATTTTCGGCAATTATCTGAAGGGTTTTGGTTTTTCCGGTACCTGTTGCACCAGCAATAAGCCCATGACGGTTCAAGGTTTTCAAAGGAATTTTAACGAAAGCGTCTTTAACGGTATCGCCGTCCAACATAGCCGCACCAAGGGTTATGTACTCACCCTTAGTAGTATATCCGGCGTTTATATAGTCGAAAAAAGCTTGTTTGTCTGCCATCTATCTAATTTTTGTTCAAATGTAAGAAAATATAAATTCCAAATATTTTAAAGCATCAAATTCCAATTAAAAACGACTTTAAATATTCAATATTCAATATTCAATATTCATTTTTAGTTTTATTTGTGTTTTGAAATTTGGGATTTGAGATTTATTTGGATTTTGGAATTTGTGATTTGAGATTTATTTGGAATTTGGAATTTGGAATTTGTGATTTGGATTTTGGAATTTGAGATTTATTTGGATTTTGGATTTTGTGTTTTGGAATTTATTTTTAAAGTACTTTTGCATCGATGAAAAAGGAAGTACAAATTTTAGTGGATAAAGGAGTGATGCTCCCATTGATGGAGGAATTTTACACCATTCAGGGCGAAGGTTTCCACAAAGGCACAGCTGCATATTTTATACGCGTTGGTGGGTGCGATGTGGGCTGCCATTGGTGTGATGTTAAAGAAAGTTGGAATGCAGAAATGCATCCGCCAACAGCCATTGAAGCAATAGTTGAAAACGCTGCAAAACATTCAAAAACCATTGTTATAACAGGTGGCGAACCGCTAACTTGGGATATGGGCCCCTTAACTGAAATGTTGAAAGAAAGAGGCATGCAAACGCATATTGAAACTTCCGGAGCCTACAAGCTAACTGGAATTTGGGACTGGATTTGCCTTTCGCCAAAAAAAATGAAATTACCTACCGATGAAATTTATAAAGTTGCAAACGAGTTGAAAGTGATAGTTTTCAACAACGATGATTTCCGATTTGCGGAAGAACAGGCCGCGAAGGTCAACGAAAACTGCATACTCTATTTACAACCCGAATGGAGCAAACGCGAAAAGATGAGCCCGCTCATCGTGGATTACGTAATGCAGAACCCACAGTGGAAGGTTTCGTTGCAAACCCATAAATATTTGAATATACCGTAGGGACGCACAACTGTGCACTATGGTTTTTTGAACGGGATTTCCACATAATGGTCGTCCCAACCTATCATCAATGTTGTTCCTTTACTGTCTGTTTTAAAAATCATAGAGAGCGATTCAATAGGCGCCGCGGCTTGCAAACAAGGTACAGTTATACGCGCAACATCTTTTTCTTTTTTATAGCTAAAAGCTCCCCAAACATTGGTATCGCTGTTTATGATTACAGTCCAATTCTCTTTGTCAGGAATTGTGTAAATTGTATAAGTTCCGGGCTTTAAAAGTGTTTTTCCTAATTTTAATGGAGTATAAATATCGAGTTCTGTCGCTTCGTTTGCGCCAGTTCGCCACACTTCGCCATAAGGCACTAAGCCTCCAAATATATCGCGGCCTTTTTTCTGTGGGCGACTGTAAATAACTCTTGCCAAGGGCGGGCTTTTTTTGTCGGGCCGTGCCATTGCAAGATCCATTGGCGAGGCATCCATCTCTGGAAAACTTTGTGCCTGTGTATTTTGAAATGCAAGAACGGAAGAAATAATGAAAAATATGAGAAGTGCTTTTTTCATAAAAGTTATTATTAATGGTTTATTGGGAATTCTAAATAATTATGACACCTATTTCAATAAAAAGTTTAACCCAAAATTAAAAAATTCAAAAGAAATAGTACAGTAAAACGTTTAATTAGTCGAAAATAGTACCCAATAGTTACACCAAAATCTAAATCTCATCCCAAGCACTCCAAAAGGAGTGTTTTTACACAGTTATTTGTTAATAACTTACAGGTTATAAATTGCGTAAACCCTTAATTTTATTGGGGATTTGGTTATATTTGTTCATTACAAAAAAAACTGAAAATCATTCAAATTATTATATGAGCGAAGAACAGAAAAAAGGCAGCTATGGCGCCGACCAGATTCAAGCGTTGGAAGGAATGGAGCACGTGCGCATGCGCCCCTCCATGTATATTGGCGATGTGGGCCCAAGAGGTTTGCATCATTTGGTTTATGAAGTGGTGGACAACTCCATCGACGAGGCAATGGGTGGCTTTTGCGATACTATTGAAGTCTGGATTAACGAGGATAACTCGGTTACCGTTAAGGACAACGGCCGCGGAATTCCCGTGGATATTCATAAAAAAGAAGGTGTTTCCGCCCTGCAGGTTGTTATGACCATGATTGGAGCTGGTGGAAAATTCGACAAAGATTCCTATAAAGTTTCCGGTGGTCTACATGGGGTTGGGGTTTCCGTCGTAAACGCACTTTCGGAACATTTAACAGCTACCGTTTACCGCGATGGTAAAATATGGCAACAGGAATACGAACGCGGCAAACCGTTATACCCT
>DAIMFZ010000142.1:0-2865 GCA_036724225.1 Aequorivita sp. | reverse complement strand
TTAAAGGAATTCATCCGCTTTTTGGACGGAAACCGTGAACCGATTATTGCCCAAGTAATTTCGATAGAAGGCGAAAAGAATGATATTCCTGTTGAAGTTGCAATGGTTTACAACACTTCCTTCAACGAAAACCTTCATTCATACGTAAACAATATAAATACGCACGAAGGGGGAACGCATCTTGCCGGTTTCCGTGCCGGATTGACCCGTACTTTGAAGAAATATGCAGATTCTTCCGGAATGCTTGATAAATTAAAATTCGAAATTTCTGGGGACGATTTCCGTGAAGGATTGACCGCCATCATTTCGGTAAAAGTGCAGGAACCGCAATTTGAAGGGCAAACGAAAACTAAATTGGGCAACCGTGAAGTTACAGCAGCGGTGAGCCAAGCAGTTTCCGAAATGCTTGAAAACTATTTGGAAGAACACCCAAATGATGCCAGAACAATCGTGCAAAAAGTAATTCTTGCTGCACAGGCACGTCACGCAGCACGAAAAGCCCGTGAAATGGTACAGCGCAAAACCGTGATGAGCGGTGGCGGCTTGCCCGGAAAGCTTTCCGATTGCTCCGAGCAGGATCCCACAAAATGTGAAGTATTCCTCGTGGAGGGTGATTCCGCAGGTGGAACGGCAAAACAAGGAAGGGATCGTAATTTTCAAGCAATTCTTCCTTTAAGGGGAAAAATTCTGAACGTTGAAAAAGCCATGCATCACAAGGTTTTTGAAAACGAAGAAATCCGAAATATATATACCGCTTTGGGCGTAACTATCGGTACTGAGGAAGACAGCAAAGCCTTGAACCTAGAAAAATTGCGCTACCATAAAGTGGTGATTATGTGTGATGCGGATGTGGATGGTAGCCACATTGCCACATTGATTCTAACATTCTTTTTCCGCTATATGCGCGAATTGGTTGAAGCCGGTTGCGTTTACATTGCCACTCCGCCGCTTTATTTGGTAAAAAAAGGAGCTAAAAAGGAATACGCTTGGAGCGATAAAGAACGCGATGCTTTAAATGAACAGTTTGGTGGCAGCGCCGCAATTCAGCGCTACAAAGGTTTGGGGGAAATGAACGCCGAACAGCTTTGGGACACCACAATGAACCCGGAATTCAGAACATTGCGTCAAGTAACCATTGATAATGGCACCGAAGCAGATAGAATTTTCTCTATGTTAATGGGCGATGAAGTTCCGCCAAGGCGCGAATTTATTGAGAAGAATGCGGTTTATGCGAAAATTGATGCATAACTAAATATAAATTGTTTTAAAAAGCCCATTTCTGAATATTTCTGAAATGGGCTTTCTTGTTTTTAACCGTTTATTATCATTATTTTAAGCAGATAATAGTACTTTTGTGCTGCATTTCAGATATGGTCTGAAAAATTGAAAAATCACTCCGACTTTCTTCGGAATAACAATAAACCAAAAACAATAAACATATTATTATGAAAGTAACAGTTGTAGGCGCAGGTGCCGTGGGCGCAAGTTGTGCCGAGTACATTGCCATCAAGAATTTTGCAAGTGAAGTAGTTTTGTTGGACATCAAAGAAGGTTTTGCCGAAGGAAAGGCTATGGACCTTATGCAGACCGCTTCATTAAATGGTTTCGACACCAAAATTACAGGAGTAACAAATGATTATTCAAAAACTGCGGGTAGCGATATCTGCGTAATCACAAGTGGAATTCCAAGAAAACCGGGAATGACCCGCGAAGAGCTGATTGGTATAAACGCCGGAATTGTAAAGGACGTTTCTTCCAATCTTGTAAAAAATTCGCCTAAAACTATTTTAATTGTAGTGAGCAACCCAATGGATACAATGGCCTATTTGGTTCATAAAACATCCGGTTTGCCTAAAAACAGAATTATAGGAATGGGTGGTGCTTTAGACAGTGCACGTTTTAAATACCGTTTGGCAGAAGCTTTGGGTGCGCCCATTAGCGATGTGGATGGCCTTGTAATTGGTGGACACAGTGATACCGGAATGGTGCCTTTGACCCGTTTGGCAACGAGAAACAGCATTCCCGTAAGTAAATTTATTTCCGAAGAAAGATTGAACCAAGTAATGGAAGACACCAAAGTGGGTGGTGCTACCCTTACAAAATTATTGGGAACTTCAGCTTGGTACGCGCCGGGAGCGGCAGTTTCAGCTTTGGTACAGGCAATTGCTTGCGATCAAAAGAAGATGTTTCCTTGTTCCGTAATGCTTGAAGGCGAATACGGAATGAAAGATATCTGTATTGGAGTTCCAGTTATTTTGGGCCGAAATGGCATCGAAAAAATTGTTGAGATTGAATTGAACGATGCTGAAAAAGCACATATGAAAGAAAGTGCGGAAGGTGTTCGCACTGTTAACAATTTACTTGAATTGTAGAAAAAGTTGTAAAAAATACAGAACCCGTCAGATTTTCACTTGTCCGCCGAAGTTTTTTGGCGTAGGAGGAAAACCTGACGGGTTCTTTCTTTTTCTGCGTATTCGTATATCTTTTAAATATCCAATCGTGAATTCGTGGCTTATTTTAATTCTTAATGAATTTATAGCTCGTGGTTTTCTTCTCCACTTGTAGCATTGCAAAATAGGTTCCTGTTTTCAATGAAGATACGTTTATGCTCCCTTCGTTTGAAACTTTGCAGTTCATGACTATTTTACCATTTACATCTATAATCTTTACGGGAATATTTTCCAATCCTTTCATAGAAAAATTCAGCAGTGCCGATGTTGGGTTTGGATACAGGTTTATTGTTTCGTAATTAAAATCATCCACACCTATAGTAGTACTTCCTTCTATAACAATAATTGTTTCATTGATATTCGGGTTTTGGATTATATCTACCGTTCCCGAAGGCCATTCAATAATCAATGTTTC
>DAIMFZ010000141.1:0-6483 GCA_036724225.1 Aequorivita sp. | reverse complement strand
GGAACCACAAGCGGCATGGGCGCTTCGGCAAATACTGAAATCAGGGCTACCGTTTCGGGTATGGTTTTAGACATTCCCGTAAAAACCGGAAACCAAGTTATTGAAGCCAACAATTTCAACGATGGAACAACCATCGCGACTATAGCCGATGTTGACAAAATGATTTTTGAGGGTAAAGTGGACGAAAGCGAAGTTGGAAAAATAAAAGAAGGCCTTCCCTTGGAAATTACCGTGGGCGCCATCCCTGACAAATCTTTTGATGCCATTTTGGACTACATCGCCCCAAAAGGTGTGGATGAAAATGGCGCCATTCAGTTTGAAATAAAAGGAACGATGAAACATTTAGACACCACCAAAACTTTTATCCGTGCCGGTTTGAGTGCCAATGCCTCAATTATTTTGGCGAAAGCAGAAAACGTGCTTAGCATTAAGGAAGCCTTAGTTCAATATGACCAAAAAACGGAAAAACCAGTTGTGGAAGTAATGGTCAGCGACCAAAAATTTGAGAGACGGGACGTGGAATTGGGCGTTAGCGATGGCATTGATGTAGAAGTAAAAAGTGGCGTTAGCAAAGATGATAACATAAAAGTATGGAACCAATTAAAACCAGCACCACCAATAGGGGGAAGATAATAAACGCTCTGTGAGCTTTGTGATATCTTTGTGTCCTACGTAGTAAAAAAGCGTAGGATACCTGATTAAAAAAAATATAATTTCTTAAATTTTGTAACGCAACAGCAATGCAAAAGACTCATTCAGCAATAGAAAAACCTATGAAGAAGCTAGCAATCCCATTCATTTTTTTGATAGTAAGCATTTCCTTAACCGCTCAAACAAAACAGTGGACACTTCAGGAATGTGTAAATCACGCATTGGAAAATAACATTTCTGTAAAACAAAGCGAACTAGATTTGGAAAGCACTGATGCCGATAAACTGGAAGCGATTGGTAATTTTCTACCTTCCTTAAATGCAAATGCCAGCTTTTCAAAAAATACAGGACTCAGCCTAAACCCAACCACTAACCAATTGGAAAACACAACTTTTGGCTCAGCCTCGGGCGCTATAAATGTGGGCTACACCCTTTTTGACGGTTTAAAAAATGTTCGCCAATTACAACGCTCAAAACTATCACAGCTTGCTGCACAGTACCGTTTGGATAAAATGAAGGACGATATTGCACTGGCCGTTGCGAATTCATTTTTACAGGTTTTGCTGAACAAAGCAAATTTGAAAGTCGCAAATTCACAGAACATCGTAACTCTTGAGCAGCTGGATAGAACAAATAATCTTGTGGATGCCGGTGTGCTACCTCGGGGCGATCTTTTGGAAATAAAAGCTACTGATGCCAGTGAAAAACAAAAAATTGCGGTCGCCGAAAACACCGTGAAAATTTCATTGATAAGTCTTGCCCAACTCCTGTTGATAAAGGATTATTCCAATTTTGATATTGCCGATGAAGATTATAAAATTGTGGACGGTGGTATTGCCGATAAAGATGTTTCCGAAATAATAACAAGCGCAAAAGCGACCCGTTCCGAAGTAAAAATTGCTGAAAAAAACGTGGAACTCGCTAAAAAGGATTTACAGATTTCCCGTGGAAATTACTATCCAACATTGTCAGCTTTTTTCGGCTATAACACCCGTTACGCAGATAATGACCCACTGGAACGAGAGTTTGTGGAACAGTTGTATTTGAATGACGGTATTGGTTATGGACTGCAACTGAATGTTCCAATTTTCAATGGTTTTGCTGCGCGAAGCAACGTAAAACGGAACAAAGTGAATTTAAAAAACACCGAATATCAACTAGAACAGGCAGAGCTCGATTTGGAATCCAACGTATATCAAGCCTATGTAGATGCAAACGGAGCGTTGAAAGCTTATGAAGCGGCGACAGTTGCTTTAGAATCGCAAGAATTAGCATATCAATATGCAAAAGACCGCTATGATGTTGGACTTACAAATGCTTTCGATTTTAGTCAATCAAAATTGCGTTTTGACAATGCAAAAATTGAAGTAAACAGAAGTAAATTTGAGTATATTTTTAAATTGAAGGTTTTGGAACTATATTTCGGTGTTCCAGCAAGCGAATTAAAATTTTAAGTATGAAGAAAAAAACACTCATTTGGATTATCGCAATTGTTGTATTGCTTATTGTTTTGCTCCTTGTTGGTAAAAAAGCAGGATGGTTCGGAAAATCGGGAGATTACAAAGAAGTTGAAATAACCAAAATAGAACTGATAAATATTACTGAAACCGTTGCTGCAACAGGAAAAATCCAGCCTGAAGTGGAAGTTGCGCTTTCTTCCGAAGTTTCAGGAGAAATTATTGAACTGCCAGTAAAAGAAGGGCAGACCGTTGAAAAAGGCGATCTTTTGGTAAAAATAAACCCAGACCTTATTCAAGCAGCCGTTAGCCAATCGCAGGCCGGACTGCAGAATGTTCGTGCACAACAATCGCAGGCGCAAGCCAGTGAAAAAAATGCAAGGCTCAATTATGATAGAAACAAGACTCTTTTTGAAAAAGGCGTGATTTCAAAATCTGATTGGGATAAATCTGTAGCCGATTACGATATGGCGAAAGCCAACGCTCAAGCTGCTTATTACAACGTTCAGAGTGCTGCGGCAAACGTGAAACAATCTGTAGACAACCTTTCACGGACAACTATTTATGCACCAATGAGCGGCACCATTTCAAAACTATCCGTTGAGTTGGGAGAAAGGGTTGTGGGAACCGCCCAAATGGCTGGTACAGAAATAGTGCGCGTTGCCAACCTTCAAAAGATGGAAGTTGAGGTGGACGTGAACGAAAACGACATTGTGAAAATCGCATTGGGAGATTCAACCACAGTGGAAGTTGATGCCTATTTAAAGCGGGAATTTAAAGGTATTGTTACGGCAATTGCGAATAGTGCAGAGAGCTCTTTGACAGCAGATCAGGTCACAAATTTTAAAGTAAAAATCAGTATTCTTCCAGAATCGTATAAAGATTTAACCGAGGGAAAACCCGAGAGTTATTCACCCTTCCGCCCTGGAATGACCGCTACTGTTGATATTATTACCAACAAAAAGAATAACGTAATTGGTGTGCCCATAAGTGCTATTGTTATAAAAACCGATACTACAGATTTAAAGAAACCTACTATTGGCGAAGTTGCCAATACGAACAATGAAAAATTTGAAGCTGTTTATCTAAAAGAAGGTGAAGAAGCAAAACTACGAGTAGTAAAAACTGGAATTCAGGATGATTCAAATATTGAAATTCTTTCAGGATTGAAGGAAGGAGAAACTGTAATTACAGGGCCATATAATACTGTAACAAAGCTACTGAAACAAGGCGATAAAGTTGAGGTTGCAACTCCCAAAAAAGACAAAAAAGAAAAGTAATGGCTATTATTCTCTGTCTTGAAACCGCTACCACCAATTGTTCAGTGGCCATTGCGATTGATGGCGAAATAAAGGCTATTCGGGAAGAAAACAAACAAAAATTCTCCCATGCCGAAAAGCTCCACGTTTTTATCGATGAGGTTTTAAAAGAGGCCAAGATTGACAAAAAACAATTAAACGCGGTTGCTGTCAGTAAAGGTCCAGGCTCTTATACGGGATTACGCATTGGCGTTTCAGCGGCAAAAGGCTTGTGTTTTGCGTTGGATATTCCTCTAATTTCTACACTTACTTTGGAAGTGCTGGCTCAGCAAGTTAAATGTGAGGATTGCTACATCATCCCTTTGCTTGACGCCAGAAGAATGGAAGTGTATTCAGCGGTTTTCAATTCAGAAAAGAAACAGATACGGGAAACGAGAGCCGAAATTTTAGATGAAAACTCTTTTCTTGAATATTTGGAAGCACGCAAAACCATTTTTATAGGTGACGGTTCCAATAAATTCGAAGCTTTGTGCAACCATAAAAATGCAGTTTTTCATAAAAACGGCGTTCCTTCTGCTGCAGATATGGTACTTATGGCAGAAGCGAAATACAAAATAAGCGACACGGAGAATGTCGCTTATTTTGAACCTTTTTATTTAAAGGAGTTTATGTTGGGTTGAGAAATTACTATAAAAGAGAATCGAAATAGGAAACCAATTTTATTTTATCTGCTTCTTTGTCCATATCAATATCATTCTCTTTGATAAAGACTTTTATTTCACTCTTCTTTTTGTCCATCATTTTAAGCACTTTGGAATTGCTGCTCGGCATTTCTAAAAAAGTACCGTTTTGAACCAAATAATAAGTAACAGATTTTGTAAAAGATGGCGGAATATCTCTTTCATAAGAGGTTTGTCCTTTTTTGGGCTCTATAAAAATAGCCTTTGTTTTTTTGTAAAGGTCATATGTCTTTCCATCACTCAGAACATTGAAATATCCTCCTTTCTCGTTGGAGCCTTCATAAGGTACAAAAACATAAAGATCTCTGATTATTTTCACAAATATATCTGGGCTTTTTATCAAGGCGAAATACGTTTCATCAGAAGAATTCTTCTTAATCTCAATTTCATCAGCAAAGGCGTTGTAGCGCATGGGAACATCGCTTTTCAACAAATGATCTTCTTGATAAATACTTCCCTGCAAGAAATTTGGGTTCGCATAGGCCTCATTTTTTATGGATTCAAACTGCGCTTCTGTGAGTCCAAAGGCCAAAGATTTTTGGTTTAAATCTATTGTCCGCGAATACATGTCGTATTGGCTATTTGCAGCTTGGGAAAAAACTGAAATAGTGCTAAGAAAGCTCAAGCCAAAAATTATGATTTTTTTCATGATGAATTTTTTAATTGTTACAATAATATATAATCACTACAAATTTAAGTATTTATTTCTTTAAACCTTCTAAATTAAAATGATGAACATCGCGCTGTGGGAAAGGTATAGAAATTCCGGCAGCTTCCAGCCTTGCTTTTCCTTCTTCCAAAATAAGCCAACGAAGGTTCCAGAAATCTTCATTTTTCGCCCAATAGCGCAACGTAAAGTTTACAGAACTGTCGCCAAGTTCGGCTACGGCAACCATAGGCATTTTGTCTTCAATTTTTAAGACCGTTTCTTGTTCCATAACCAAATTCAGCAAGATTTCTTTAGCTCGCTTTATATCGTCATCATAACCTATGCCGAAAGACAGATTTTCACGGCGGATTCCTTCTTCGGAATAATTTATAATGTTGTCGTTGCTCAGTTTCCCGTTGGGCATAATGACCAGTTGATTGCCCACAGTGTTAACCTTTGTATTGAAAATGGAGATTTCCTTTACTGTCCCATCAATACCCTGCGCACTTATAAAATCGCCCACTTTAAACGGTTTGAGCAACAAAATCAGCACACCGCCAGCAAAGTTTGCAAGCGAGCCCTGCAGCGCCAGCCCAATGGTTAAGCCAGCAGCACCAATGATAGCGACCAATGAGGCCGATTCAACGCCAAGCTGAGTAACCACCAAAACAAAGAGCACAATCTTCAATCCCCATGTGATTAGGCTGGCAATAAAATTTTCCAGTGTGGGGTTGTATTCAGTTTTGTCAAAAAACTTCTTTACAAAGCGATTGATCAGTTTTATAAGCCAAAGACCAATCAACAGCATTAAAAGGGAGCCAATTAAGCTAGGCAGAAAGTCGATCAATTTTTGTCCGTACCTTTCAAAGTAAATATTAATGTCCTGAAATTTTTCCATTATATCTATTCTTTTTTAATCAATGATTCAATCGCAATTTTTGTGTCCGTCACCGGAAGCTTACAGGCGTTGTTCACGCAAACGTAGATAAGTGTTTCGTCGGGAAAATAACGGTTTTCAAAAAGTGGACCGCTTTTTTCAACTTTGCTTCCGGCAATAATTATGTTGGGCAGATAGTGTTTGTTGAGTTCCTTCACTTTTTCTAAAGCATCTTTTCCGACGATTACCACTTCATAGAAATCATTCTGAAAATTGGACAACAAATCCAGCCAGTTTGTAAATCCACTGGGGTATTGTTCGATTTCAACCGAAACATTTTTCAGCATTTGGTGCGAAATTTCGTCAAAACCAGTTCCTTCAAAATATTTTGAAAGCACAAAAAGATTCTTCGCCATCACTGAGTTTGAAGCGGGAATCACATTGTCGCGATATTCAAAATTCCGTGTAACAATGGCCGCGTCTTCTTTTGAAGTAAAATAGAACATGTGTTTTTCTCCGTCAAAAAAATTGGCCATAGTGTAATCTGCCATTTTCTTGGAAAGGGCGAGCCATTTATCATCCAGCGTTGCTTGATACAGGTCTATAAAAGCTTCTATTGTGAACGCATAATCCTCCAAAAAACCATTGATATTGCTTTTGCCGTTTTTATAATTGTGAAAAAGCGCGCCGTTTTTCTGAAGTTGTTTCTCGGCAATGAAATCGGCATTTTTTAGGGCTGCATCCAAATATTTTTTTTCGCCGAAGGTTTTGTAAGCATCCACATAGCCTTTTAGCATCAATGCATTCCAAGATGTTAATGTTTTGTCATCCAATCGTGGTTTTGGTCTTT
>DAIMFZ010000140.1:0-6628 GCA_036724225.1 Aequorivita sp. | reverse complement strand
TTTGAAATAATATCGTGCTCGGGATCAAACTGAACGCTTTGTATTGTAAAAGGTATTACAGGCTGAAAAGGCTGATTGTTAAAAGTGTTGTCCAAGACAATATCCAGCGTTTCGCCCTGTGTTCCGTGAATCCTCAATGGAACCGGCACTTCAAAATACGACACGGAAGGATCGCTTTGGGTCTGCGATATTTTTACATTCATGATTCCTGCATTGGGCTGGTTCCATTTAATGGTAAAACGTGGGTAGCCCTCGTCATAAATCCAATCATTAAAAAATTCGGAAAGGTTTACCCCACTGGCTGTTTCCATATTCCTGATGAGGTCTGGGGTTTTTGCGTAGCCATATGATAGTGCGGGATCGTCCAAATAATCTTTTAAGCCTTGAAAGAAAACGGCATCGCCCAATTTTTTGCGGAGCATATTTAAAACCATGGAGCCTTTATTATAGGTAAGCCTACTGTTGAAAATTCTGTTTACTGAAGTTGTGTCTTGCGCAGGAACATATACGGAACCATCGGGATAATCTGTAATGGAGCTTATTTGGTCTTGTTTCCACGTTCTAAAAGCCGACTGTCCATCCATGTTCTCGATTACCATTCCCGCCAAATAAGTGGCAAAACCCTCATTCAGCCAAACGTCTTGCCAGCTTCCGCAGGTTACCTTATCACCAAACCATTGATGGCCCAGTTCGTGTGCAATAAGTCCGCGACTAAGCCCGCCCATAAAGGAAACGGTGGTGTGTTCCATTCCGCCTCCCCAACCGAATTCGGCATGGCCGTATTTTTCATCTGCAAAAGGATAGGGTTCAAAAAGGTTTGCGTAAAGATCCATTATATCTACTGTTACGGGCGTGCGTTGTTGCGCATAGGCAAGATCTTCGGGATAGATGTAATTTATGATTTCAAAAGGATCTCCGTTGTTGGCAACAGTGTGCGAATAAACGGTATAATTGGTTACCGCAATGGCCACCAAATAGGCAGGAATGGGATGTTGGTGCTTAAAATGCGTTGTTTTGTTACTGCCATTTATTGTTTGGCTTAGTTCCAAGCCGTTGGAAACTGCCACGTATTCTTCATTGGTAGGGTTGAAACGCGGCGAGGTAATGTACACATCCAAAATATCTATTTTATCAATCAGATCTTGTTTGCAGGGCCACCAAGCTTTTGCGCCAAAAGGTTCCGAAAGCGTCCACAAAACAGGGTCGCCATTGTGGGTATCCACCTCAAAAGAACCGAACCCAGAGCTTAACGGGTTGCCAGAATAGCTAACGGAAAGTGAATCCAAAACGCCCTGATTCTGCATCTGCGGTAGGGTTATCACAACCTCATCATTGTTGTTTTGTGTGAAGGAAAGCGGAGTGCCGCGTTGCAAAACCTGCGAAACGGTCATATTGTTCACAAGCTCGAAAGTGATTGTGTTCATGTTTTCCTTAGCTTCAAAATGGGAAGTGACAGTTCCGCTTATAAAGGCTTGCGAAGGGTCTACATTCAATTCCAACCTTGCATATTTAATATCGTAATTGCCAGTGTTCATGTTGCGCTGTGTTGTAAAAAGTCCTGTAGCGGCTTTGGCCTCAGCTTCGCTGATGTCTTCCGACTGAAAATTTTGCGAAAAGGAAACAAAGGAAATCAAAAATAAAAAGGGGAGTATTAATGCTTTCATAAGATGTAATAATATTAAAGAGGATTTAACTGAAATGATTGAATTAAATTTTTAGCTTGAAGATGAAAATTATCAAGAGGTTCATTTTAATATGAAATTTAGGCTGTTAAAAGTATTCATTTTGATATTATAAGGAAGTATTTTTGCACCCAAATATGTGCTTTCAGTTTAAAATTTAACGCAATGCTTACTTTTTTTGGGAAATATAAATTCTTCGCAATTTTCTTTCTTGTACTTTCAATTCTCATTATTTCAATTATTTACCAAATAATGAAGCCCACGGAAGTACTGAAAATATACCAGCCTGCAGATGTTTCTGCGGAACTTGTGGACACCACCCTTCAATATGTAAAAAAATACCACACCATTGCGGATTTCAGTTTGACGAACCAAAATGGAAAGACCATCACACAGAAAGACTACAAAGACAAAATATATGTCGCCGATTTTTTCTTTACCACCTGCCAAACTATTTGCCCAATAATGACAGATCACATGGTTGATTTACAGGAAAAGCTGAAAAATGACGATGCCGTTTTGCTGCTGTCGCACACCGTCACCCCAGAAATAGATACCGTTGCCCAACTTAAAAAATACGCTCTGGAAAAAGGCGTTAACGATGCCAAATGGAACTTGGTAACTGGCGATAAAAAAGAAATCTACGCCCTCGCAAGAAAATCATATTTGGCGGCCAAGGACGTACCTTTTTCAGAAAATGACCTCGTCCACACTGAAAATTTTGTGCTGGTGGACAAAAAAAAACGCATCCGCGGTTTTTATGATGGCACGGATCCTAAAGCTATTGAAAAACTAATGCATGATATTAAGGTTTTGGAAAAGGAAAACTGATTGGAAGAGCTTTGAATAGTCTAAAAATTTGTCAAAATTGATTCCCTTTAAATAATTCTGAATCCATCATTCCCATTCTAAATTAAATCCCTTACTTTTGCCTTGTTTAAATTCAATCTAAATAAAAATGGCCTTAACAATCGCTTCACTGAAAAAAGGACAACGTGGCATAATCAAAGAATTTTCCGTGGATGTGGTTCCGTTAAAACTTTTGGAAATGGGCTGCCTTCCCGGTAATGAGGTTTCATTGGTACAAATAGCTCCGTTCAACGACCCTTTGTACCTTAACATCAATGGCAGTCATCTCGCCATTCGCAAAGAAACCGCCAGCTTGATTGAAATTGAATTGATATAATTTAAAAAAAATCGCCTATTTTTTAGCGAAGCCGAAATATGGCAAAACACATAAACGTTGCGCTTATTGGAAACCCCAACACCGGAAAAACATCTGTTTTTAACCGGCTTACGGGGCTAAACCAAAAAGTGGGGAACTATCCCGGAATAACAGTTGAAAAAAAACAGGGCACTTGCAAATTTGGCCGTGCCTGCAAGGTCCACGTGTTGGATTTGCCAGGAACCTACAGTTTGAACGCTTCATCTGCTGATGAAAATGTGGTGATTGAATTGCTGCTCAACAAAAACGACAAGGATTTTCCCGATGTGGCCGTAGTGGTTGCCGATATTGAAAATTTAAAACGGAATTTGTTGCTTTTCACACAGATAAAGGATTTGGGAATTCCCACTATTCTTGCCATCAATATGTCTGACAGGATGAAACGCAAAGCCATTTCATTGGATGTTCCGTTGCTTGAGGAAAAGTTGAAAACAAAAATCGCCCTCATCAGTTCGCGTAAAAATTTGGGATTTGATTATTTAAAGGAATTGATTGAAAACTACAACCAACTTTCCACAAAACCGAGTTTAAACGCTTCAAGTATTTCTCCAGAATATTTTGACCGCTTGCGAAAGGCTTATCCAAATCAAGACCTTTACAAGCTTTGGTTGGTAATAACGCAGGACGTGAACTTCGGAAAATTGGACCGCAACGAACTGAAAGGTATGGCTTCCTTTCAAACGGAATCGGTAAGCAATTTGAAACGGCTTCAGCAAAAAGAAACCGTGGCACGTTACCAATATATCAATGAGATCTTAAAGGATACACTTCGCATAGATACCGCAAACGCGAAAGATTTAAGAAGCCGATTGGACCGTGTTTTGACCCACAAAGTTTGGGGCTACGTTATTTTCTTCGGAATACTTCTATTGATTTTTCAAGCAATATTCGATTGGAGTGAATACCCGATGGATTTTATTGACAGCTCTTTCGCTTCATTAAGTGAATGGGCCAAAAACACATTGCCGACTGGAGATTTTACCAATTTAATTTCAGAGGGAATTATTCCAGGTCTGGGCGGGATCGTGATTTTTATTCCGCAGATTGCTTTCCTTTTTCTCTTCATTTCCATTTTGGAAGAGACGGGCTATATGAGCCGCGTTGTTTTTTTGATGGACAAACTGATGCGGCGTTTCGGACTGAGCGGAAAGAGCGTGGTGCCATTGGTTGCAGGAACTGCCTGCGCCATTCCCGCCATTATGGCCACCCGAAATATTGAAAACTGGAAGGAAAGGCTGATTACTATTTTGGTCACGCCCTTTACAACTTGTTCGGCACGTTTACCCGTATATTTGATTATTATTTCCTTGGTCATTCCAGACACCCGCATCCTCGGCATCTTTAGCCTTCAGGGAATTACGCTAATGTTTATGTACATACTAGGCTTTGGCGCAGCAATTTTTTCAGCTTATGTGCTCGACAAAATCCTTAAAATAAAAACCAAAAGTTTCTTTGTTGTGGAAATGCCAAACTACAAACTTCCACTTCCAAAAAACGTTTTAATTACCGTAGTTGAAAAAACAAAGGCTTTCGTTTTTGGTGCAGGGAAAATAATACTTGCAATTTCAATAATCCTGTGGGTTTTGGCGTCTTATGGCCCGGGAAATTTCAACAATGCCGAAGAAATTATTCAAAAGAAATACGCATCGCAAAACCTTTCTGAGGAAGAAATGGATTTGCGTGTAGATTCCTATAAACTGGAACATTCCTACATCGGGCATGTGGGCCACGCCATTGAACCCGCAGTTAGGCCTTTAGGTTATGATTGGAAAATTGGGATAGCCATTGTAAGTTCATTTGCCGCCCGCGAGGTATTTGTGGGAACGCTTGCAACAATTTACAGCGTGGGAAACAACGACGAGCAAACAATAAAAAGCCGAATGGCCGCAGAAGTAAACCCAATTTTGGGTGGGCCGCTATTCAATTTTGCGAGTGGAGTTTCACTTTTGTTGTTTTACGCTTTTGCAATGCAGTGCATGAGTACGCTGGCAGTGGTTAAAAAGGAAACGAATAGTTGGAAATGGCCTATGTGGCAATTAGTGGTAATGAGCGCGATTGCTTATGTTTTAGCGTTTGCGGCCTATCAAATTTTGAAGTAAAATAAATATTTTTGTAGTATGCAGTTTATATTAGTCTTAATAACATTTCTGTTGGCAGTGGTTTTTATAATTAAAAGGTTTGTTTGGAATCCCTTTGGAACAGGCAAAAATTTGAAAAGAAATAAGCCCGGAGACCATTCAGATTGCAGTAGTTGTAGTTTTCGTTGATTTTTAACTAGATTAATTCCTTTACAATTTTTTGTAACACACTATATATTTGTGTCTTGAACGTCTTTTAATTATCTTTGCGTTATGCAAACAATTTTGGTTTTAATAATTTTTTCAATCGCTGCAGGCTTTTTACTTAAAAAGTTTGTTTGGAATCCTATTTTTGAAGCACGCCAAAACTCAAACGGTACGCTGGATGGGGATAAAACCAAATGTGGCAAGAAAGATTGTGGGTGCCATTAATCAATTGTTCTTCTCTTCACAAACCAACAAAACATAACCTGTGTCTTTCCCTGTACTTTCTGAAGTAGGATAGGGGTTCAAGGTTATTCCATTGATTGCAAATTCTTTGGAACTATAGAGATTCGTGTTTTTTTCTTCGTTCGGTCTAACTTCGCCAAAAGTCAGTATTTTTTCCTCAGTTTCCCCATTGGAAGTAACCGCAACTTTTACTCTTGCTCGGCCGGCCCAAATACAGGTAACATTTGTAGGGCATCGGGAATCTTCCAAAACTTCCATAAATTTTAGGGAAATCCCTTTCAAAACAATAGTTTCGCCTATTGGTAATTTTATTCCAATTTTAGGGGTTTCTGTTGAATCTTCTTGACCAAAAGCAAAGGTCGAAAAGAGAATTAAAATTGCGAGAATTGAATTTTTCATAGTACAAATTTTTTTCAATTTTAAAGATACATTAAAAAATAGTGCCAGAAAATATAATAAAAGTCTCAAAGATATCAAAGACTCGTGATCTCTGGATAATTCTAAACAATAAAAACAGGTATCTTCACTTTATGCCGAACACTATCCACCGTAGTTCCGAAAAGTAAATCTTTTAGTCCTGAATGCCCGTGGCCACCCAAAACGAGCAAATCAAAGTTTGAAGCGTTCACAATTTTTGGAATCGCTTTTTTTGGAGAACCAAAACCGAGTTCCACCGAAACTTTAAACCCTTTTTCTTCGAGCTTTTGTTTGTATGTATTTAAAAATGCTTCATCGCTTTCGGTTTCATAATCGTCTATTTCATCGCCATAAATCATTGCGCCCGGCGTTTCAACAATATGAATTAGGGTATATTCGGCTTCTTTACCACCCAATTGTAGTGCTGCTGAAATACTTTTTTCGTCAGAAGTAGAAAAATCTACTGACACGGCAATTTTTTTATAGGAAAGCGGTCGGGCAAGTTCGTCCACTTTGGCATCGAGGATATGAGGAACCATTTTTCGCTTTTCGCTTTTAAAATCTTTCATGGTGGTTTTAAAGGTAATATAAATCAACAATACCGCTGCGCCAATAGCTGCGGGAATAACCAAGATCCAGATGTAAATGGGGTTTTCAGAAGTTGCTAACCAGCCTGTTATCTCGTCATATACAAGCTTTCCGTTGAGGCCAACAATTATAATGGTTATGAGCCACGAAGCAATACGCAGAGGCCATTTAATGTGAAAACCATTCAT
>DAIMFZ010000139.1:0-6628 GCA_036724225.1 Aequorivita sp. | reverse complement strand
CTCGCCGCTCACATTCTGCAATTGGAGTATTCACAAAAACTTCCACGGAATTATGATACCCAACTATACGTTTTACGTTTTCGCGATCTTCACGATAAGGGGAAACAAAAGAAGCCAAAACCACCAAACCGGCATCAATCATCAAATTGGAAACCTCAGCAATTCGGCGGATGTTTTCCGTTCGGTCTTCCTGCGAAAAGGAAAGATTGTTGTTCAATCCTTTGCGCACGTTGTCGCCATCCAACAAATAGGTGTGGATATTTTTCGCAAAAAGTGCTTTTTCCAATGCATTGGCAATTGTAGATTTTCCCGAACCGGAAAGCCCAGTGAACCAGACCAGCAACGGTTTATGTTTTTTTAATTCACTGCGTTGTTGCTGCGAAATGCTGAAATTATGCGGAATTACGTTCTCTTCCATAAAAATTTAGTTTCTGTTCGGCAGGCCATAATCTGAGCGGCTCCAAACCCGTTCGTGAAGATAATATAAAATGGTTTTTGTCAAAAGTTCCAATAGCCCAATCTTGAAACCTGTTAACGGATTTCCAGTAATGATCCAAGAAAGTAGCATAGTGTCCAATGTTCCAACTCCACGCCACGAAAAGGTTTTTAAAATATGTAGTTTTCGGCTTTCGCGCAAATCCCCGCTTTTTGAAAGATTTACCCTAAACCAAACTCTTTCGTGAAAATAGTAGAGTACCATTTTTGTAAGTACTTCTGACAAACCGATTTTAAGTCCTATCCAAGGATTGCCCGTGATGGCCCACGAAAGTAAAATAGTATCCAATGTGCCAACACAACGCCAAGTGATGGTTTTGGCCAAGTGTCTTTTTCGAGATTGATTTTTCATTGGGCTTTTACCACAAAATAATTGTTCAGCAAGTTGGGTTTGTTGTAGCGCAATGGTTTTTTGGTGGTTTGGTCAATAACGGAAACGCCAACTGCCCTGCATATTGCGTGCCCCGCGGCGGTGTCCCACTCCATTGTAGGAGCATAGCGCGGATAAATATGCGCAAGCCCTTCGGCCACCAAACAGAATTTTAGCGAACTGCCTTTGGAAACAATTTCAACTTCGTTTTTTCCTCCTTCGGCGGACAGACGGTTTTCTATTTCGGAAATAAAATTTTTGGTTTCTTCGTTTAAATGCGAACGACTGCCCACTATTTTTACTGTGGAAGTGATTTTGGCTGGCCCAATATTTTCGGCATTTTTAAAAATTTCTTCCACCGAGTTTTCTTCCGTCCGCGTGCCGCTCGAAGCTTTAGCGGAGGCGCAAGAAACTGTTATCTTTTTTGAAGATTTTCCATCTTCCGAAGTAAAATAGAGCTCTTTTGAAACGGGAACGTAAATCACTCCCAAAATAGGATTTCCTTCTTCAATGAGAGCGATGTTTACAGTGAATTCTCCATTTCGTTTTATAAATTCCTTAGTGCCGTCCAACGGATCCACAATCCAGCAGCGACTCCAATTTTTTCTTTCGGAATAATCA
The DNA here is from genome assembly GCA_036724225.1 of Aequorivita sp. GTDB lineage: Bacteria > Bacteroidota > Bacteroidia > Flavobacteriales > Flavobacteriaceae > Aequorivita. The sequence goes on along the minus strand of DAIMFZ010000139.1, from coordinate 5,142 downwards.
ATCTGTCGATTTTCCTCACTAATAATGGGGATTCCAGTGGTTTTTAAATGACCCATTATCACTTCATTTGCGTTTTTATCGGCTTGCGTCAATGGGGAATTATCGCCTTTAATCTCTATATCGAAATTAGTCCCGTAAACTTTTAGGATTTCCATTCCGGCATCCAAAGCAGCTTTTATAGCCACTGCTAAAAGATTTTGCATAGATAGAGCTTCAGTTTCTGCGGGAAAGATACAATAAATACGAGAGAAGCGTTTGTGGATTGCACGTGGATTTTAAACTTAAAATTCTATTAACAAGCGTTAAATAAAGGCTAAACCCTTCCTTATAATTGCTGTTCAGCAAGGCATTGGTTATCTTTGGGTAAACCTTTAAAAATCTATGTTATGGGCTATTTAAATCTTGATAAAAAGAAAACAACAGCAACTGCAAAAGAACTAAATGTACTACTTGCAGATTATCATTTATACTACCAAAAACTTCGAAATTTTCACTGGAATGTGGTTGGCCATAACTTTTTTGAGCTTCATATAAAGTTTGAGGAAATGTATGAGGACGCCAAACTGAAAGTGGACGAAATTGCGGAACGTATTTTAACGTTGCGCTTTCAACCTACCAGTAATTTCAGTGATTATTTGAAAATGAGCAACATCAAAGAATCTGCTGAAGATACCAAGGATGTTGAAATGGTGAAAATTTTACTGGACGACCACGGAAAACTACTGAAACAAATGCGCAAGGTTGTTGAGAATGCAGATGCCGCCGGCGATGAGGGAACCATTGATATGATTGGCGGATTTATTGGCCACATTGAAAAAATAAGCTGGATGCTGGATGCTTGGATGATGAAGGCGGGCGATAACCATCCGGAGGCTTAAATAGTTTTGGGTTAGGAGTTATGAGTTATGAGTTATGAGTTATGAGTTATGAGTTATGAAAATTAAATATTTTTGTATAGAATCCTAATTTTCAAATTAACAAATCCCGAATCAACGAATTAACTGATAAAAGCATTCACTTTTATAAATTCCATCAGAAAAAATCCAATCTTTTTTAATGCCGCTCCTTTCGAAGCCTGTTTTTTCAAAAAGAGTGATGCTTCCGTGGTTTTCTTCGGTTATTCCTGCGAAAATTTGATGCACATTTAAATGTTTGAAAGCATAATCACAAGTTAATTGTAATGCTTCCGAAGCAAAGCCTTTTCTTTTTTCTTCTTCGGAAAAAATAACGAGGCCAACCCCAACCCTGTTGTTTTTTGGGTCAAAATCGAACAAATCTATAAACCCGATTTGCTGTTCATTTTCGTTTTTGCAGATTACAAGCCGAAGTTGTTTTACATCGTAAATATCGCGGTGGCTGTTGTCTAAATATTCCTGCAGTATATATTTTGAAAAGGGCGTTGTGGTGTTGCTAACTTCCCACAGCGATTCGTCGTTTTCCAAATTGTAGAGAAAATCCAAATCGGATGGTTCCAAAGCGCGTAGAAATATGTTTTCCCCTTTTAATGTTGTCATTTCCATATTCCTTTAAAGACTTGTGTTGCTGGGCCTTCCAAATATATATTTTTATAACCTGAACCTTCTTTTTCAAAACGAACCTGCAGTTGACCGCCAGGCGTTTTAAGGATTACTTTGTTTTCAGAAGTTTTTCCGGTTTCAAACATTGCGAGTGCAACGGCAGTAACGCCCGTGCCGCAGGAAAGTGTTTCGTCTTCCACGCCGCGTTCGTAGGTTCGCACTGAAAAAACGGCATCGTCATTCTGCTCCACAAAATTAACATTTGCACCTTCTTTTCCGTATATTTTATTGCGAATACTTCTTCCAGTATTAAAAACATCGAAATCTTGAAGCTGTGAAACCATAGTAACGTGATGGGGCGAACCGGTATTCAAAAAAGTATGATTTTCAAAAATCTTTACTTTTTCTACATCGTTCATCTTTAGGGAAACCCAATCTTTTTCTACCGTTGCTTCGTGCCTGCCGTCCACCGCTTCAAAGGTTGCTTTTTTAGAAATGATACCCAGAAATTTTGCAAAATGCGAAATACATCTGCCGCCATTTCCGCACATAGAGCTTAGGTTCCCATCACTGTTATAATACACCATTTTGAAATCTGCCGAAGGATGGTTTTCCAACAACAACAACCCATCGGCGCCCACGCCAAAACGGCGGTCGCAGATTTTGGCAACAAGTTCAGTATTCTTCTTCGGAAAAAATGCTTCGCGATTGTCAATAATCACAAAATCGTTGCCCGTGCCTTGATATTTATAAAAAGTGAATTCCATAACTGCGCAAAGATATAAAAAGCTAAGACGGGATTCGGGAAAGTTTTCACGTTAAATGCAAGTTAAATACGGGTTTGTGGCATACTTTTTTCGATCTATCATTGTTAAATTTGTGGAAGTGTTTACTAAATGTTTCTTCAAAAAAGGGTTTTCTTCCTTCGTTCTTCCCAGGATCAAAACCCAGAAAACAGTTTAAAAATGCAGTATTTGAATAGAAAGTTTTTAAATTATTTTAAATCATTATTAATTAAAATTTTAATAAAATGAAACAAACAATCCGTTTATTTCTGGTAGCTTTATTTGCAGGGGCAGTCACGCTTGGCGGCTACAAATTCTTAGAGAAAAAGGAACACATTTCCTTCGCACCACAAGAAAGTTCAAACTTTATTCCAACTAATTTTTCGGGGAACGGAGCTGAAATGAACACCGATTTCACCGAAGCGGCTGAAAAAACGGTACACGCAGTAGTGCACGTAAAAAACACGACCGTGAGCCGTCAACCCACAAATATTATGGAATATTTTCAAGGTGGCGGCCAACCCCGAGCAATGATTGGAAGTGGTAGTGGCGTCATTATTTCGCCAGACGGCTATATTGTTACCAACAACCACGTAATTGCAAATGCTTCAGATCTTGAGGTTACGCTGAACAACAATAAAACGTATGCTGCCAAATTAATAGGCACGGACCCAATGACAGACATTGCCTTGATAAAAATTGACGGCGATGCTGATTTTCCTTTTATTCCTTTTGGCGATTCAAACAATGTAAAAATTGGCGAATGGGTTTTGGCTGTTGGAAATCCTTTCAACTTAACCTCAACAGTTACTGCTGGAATTATCAGTGCGAAAGCGCGCGATTTAAACCAATTTGACGGCAATCCACAATCCTTTTTGCAAACCGATGCAGCCGTAAACCGCGGAAATAGTGGAGGTGCCTTGGTAAATACCCGCGGCGAATTGATTGGAATTAACACTGCCATTACTTCAGAAACAGGAAGTTATGTGGGTTATTCATTCGCAATTCCATCAAATAATGCGCGAAAAGTGATTGAGGATATTTTGGAATATGGCAATGTGCAACGTGGCATTTTGGGAATTCAAGTGGGAAATTTGAACTCAGATCTGGCAAAAAAATTAGGTGTCAGTGAAACCCAAGGCGTTTATGTTGGCAGCATTGAAAAAGGCAGCGGCGCGGACAAAGGTGGTATAAAAGAAGGCGACATCATTAAACAGCTTGATGGAGTTACCGTAAATAAATTTGCCGATATGGCAGGCTATTTAGGTTCCAAAAGACCGAACGATGTGGTAGAAGTAACTGTTTTGAGAAACGGTAGCGAACAAACCCTTCCTGTTAAACTGGTGAAATTGGAAACTTTTTCAATTGATGATTTAGGTTTGGAAGTGAAAAATACTACTCCCGCAGAATTGAAAGAACGCGGTTTGAAAAACGGAGTTACCGTTACACGAGCCTTAACACCGGATGTTGCCCAATATAAATTGGAAGGAATCATCATTACCCAATTGAACGATGAAAATGTGAACGATATAAATGACGTAAAACGAATAATGACTGAACGCGACTACCGTTCGCCCATAAAAATGACTTTTATGGACACCGCCGGAAACATAAATTCATTTATTTTCAGATAAAATAATATTAGAATGTGTTCAAAACACCGCTGAAAACCAAAACTTTTAGCGGTGTTTTTATTTTCAGTTTTTATTTCCGCACAACGTTTGAAATCAGTATTTTTGCACCAATTTTAACGCCCTCCCCAAAAGGTGAATTTTAGTAGTTAAAAATTGTCTCGGGGACCTAAAAAAATCCACAATTATGAGTTTTGATGACGTTTATGAAAAAGAACTGTCTTTTCAAACTGACCGCCGAAAAGCTTCAGTAGAATTTATTAAAATCATTAGCGACCTTTGGTACGACAAGTCCATTGAATTGGTGCTTTTCCGCAACCAGCTTATTGACTGCAACGTGAGTGAAATTTTAAACCTTCACGAATATGCAGGCGAATTTGTACAGAAACCCATCTCAATTTTCGACTCTGTTGAAATCGCGCAAGCTATCAAAATCCTCGATCTTCCACCTGCAAAATTGGACATTGGGAAACTTACTTATGAATTTCATTTGGAAGACGACAAATATTCAAACGCTCTGGCATTCGTTTCAGATAAATTGAAAAACGCCAAAGAAGCAAAAACCGTGGTGCCAAAAGATGTGGTTCTTTACGGTTTTGGACGCATTGGGCGTTTGTTGGCACGAGAGCTTATGACCCGAACCGGACAGGGCAACCAACTTCGTCTTCGCGCCATAGTGGTACGCGGAAAGATGGACCAAACTGTTTTGGACAAAAGAGCATCCTTGCTTCAGTATGATTCCGTGCACGGTGATTTTCCAGGAACGGTACGTACCGATCTTGAAAACAGCGCGTTGATTATCAACGGAACTACCGTTCACATCATTTCAGCAAACAACCCTGAAGATATAGATTATACAAAATACGGAATTGAAGACGCGTTGGTTATTGACAATACCGGTGCTTTCCGTGATGATAAAGAATTGAGCCGACACCTAAAATCAAAAGGGGCTTCAAAAGTATTGCTCACCGCTCCCGGAAAAGGGGTGCCAAACATTGTTCACGGTGTAAACCAAAACGAATACGACCCAAATAAAGTTGATATTTTTTCTGCTGCTTCCTGTACTACCAATGCCATCACTCCTATCTTGAAAGCCGTTGAGGATTCCTTTGGTGTAGTTCGCGGGCATTTGGAAACCATACACGCATATACAAACGACCAGAATTTGGTAGACAATATGCACAGCAAATACCGTCGTGGCCGTGCCGC
>DAIMFZ010000138.1:4490-6637 GCA_036724225.1 Aequorivita sp. | reverse complement strand
AATCCCAATAATCATAATAATATTGAAGTCGAAAAGATCCAACCATTCAAAAATTGATGCGTATTTATCACGAATTGTCTGCGTGTCCAGCGTGCTACTGGTTTCTTTGTAAACCTCGTTCCCGATTGGGATAATTTGGGCAAAATCATTCACAAAAACCTCAAAGGCACCAATTTGGTCATCTTCCCATTTGTTCAACCGCTGAATGTGGCGGATGTCTGTAATGATAAATTGTTCATCAAACTGCTGAAAGCCACTGTTGTAAATCCCTACAATATCAAAACCACGACTTCTCGGCGTTTTGGAAACTTCGTCGTTCAGAAAAAAAGTGGTCACTTTATCACCTAATTTCAGATGTAGCCTATTTGCCAAATATTCCGAAATCAAAATATCTTCATTCAAATCCCCTTTAAAATCGGGTAGTTTTCCTTCCGTTAAATAATCCTTGAAATATTCCCAATCGTAATCCGCGCCCACGCCTTTTACCACCACTCCTTCAAAATCGGTTTCGGTACGGATAACCCCGCCCTTGGAAGCGGTAACCTGTACGTGTTTTATGCCATCAATATTTTTAAAGGTTGGATAAAAATCCTGTTTTTTTGAAATCGGGTTTTGGGAGTCGTTGGAGAAGTTGGTGTCGAAATTCGTGATAATGATGTCGCCATTAAAGGCAGAGACCTTTTCGCGAATCTTTTTTTGAAGTCCGACGCCCGTGGCAATGGAGATGAGCATCATAATAATGCCGAGCGCAATTGCGGTGATTGCAATTTTTATTATCGGTGCCGAAATACTACTTTTATAGTCCTTGGAAGCAATGATGCGCCGAGCGATGAAAAATTCGAAATTCACTGCGATTTTATGGGGTTAACTTTTTTCAAAAATACAGTTTTATTGGTTGTTTTGGTTGCTTTTTCCTGCGGAAGTTCTGTTGAGAAAAAAGAACAGAGAAAAGAGATAAGAGAGAGTCAAGAAGCAAGAATCAAGACTCAGGACGAACAAATCATTGTTGGAGCCGAGCAATTTTCTCTGTATGCTGAACTTTTGAAGGGTAAAAATGTGGGCGTGGTTGCGAATCAGACTTCGTATTTGGAAAATGAAAAACAACATTTGGTGGATTTTCTTATTTCGAAAAAGGTTTCTGTAAAAGTAGTTTTCGCTCCAGAACATGGTTTCAGGGGAAAGGCAGATGCTGGTGAACACGTTAAAGACGGTTTTGACACTAAAACTGGCGTTCCGCTTATATCGCTTTACGGTGCCAACAAAAAACCGAAGCTCGAACAACTGGCTGGCGCAAAAAAAATAGAAGAAGATATTAACAAAGGGGTTTCCGCCATTGATGTAATGGTTTTTGATTTACAAGATGTGGGCGCACGGTTTTACACTTATATTGCCACACTTCATTATGTAATGGAAGCCTGTGCCGAAGCGGGAATTCCGGTTATTGTTTTGGACAGGCCAAACCCAAACGGACATTATATTGACGGCCCAATTATGGAATCCGAAAACCAAAGTTTTGTGGGAATGAATCCTGTACCTGTTGTTCATGGAATGACGATTGGGGAATATGCACAAATGCTCAATGGCGAAGGTTGGTTAAAGAATAAAGTGAAATGTGAGCTGACAGTTATTAAAATGAAGAATTACAATCATCAAAAAGAATACTCGCTTCCCATAAAACCATCACCCAATTTACCGAACGACCAAGCCATTAATCTCTATCCAAGCCTTTGTTTTTTTGAAGGAACATTTATAAACGCGGGCCGCGGAACCGAGATGCAATTCCAGATTTTTGGTGCGCCGAGTTTACCTGCTTCAAAATATACATTTGAATTTACTCCGCAAGCCAATGAAGGTTCAAAAGACCCAAAATTTAAAGGACAACTTTGCCACGGAAAAGATCTTCGGAAGGAACCGCGATTGAGCAAAATCAATTTAGAATGGTTGATTGATGCTTACAATGCCAACGGAAAAAAGAAGGATTTTTTCAATTCGTTTTTTGTGAAACTTGCCGGAACTAAAAAATTGCAGCAACAAATAGAGCAAGGTTTATCTGCGGAAGAAATCCGGGATTCTTGGAAGGATGGGCTTGCTGAATTTCAGAAGGTTCGGGAGAAGTATTTGATTTATGAATAGAATAATATTCAGTC
>DAIMFZ010000138.1:0-4390 GCA_036724225.1 Aequorivita sp. | reverse complement strand
CAGTTTTCAGTCGCAGTTTTCAGTCGCAGTTTTCAGTCGCAGTCACAGTTTACAGTGAAAAATGGAAATCTATTATAAATTTATTGTAATTTTTTTATTCACTTGTCCCATTTCAATTCTTAAATGAACTCAAAACTTTCGAAAATATTGAACTCAATTATTTCGGACTCAAACTGATAACTGAGACTGCGACTGAAAACTCTTTACTTATTCAACCTTCGTTTCATCTCCTCCACAATATTAAAAGCCGCTGGACAAATGGCAACATTCTTCATTGTAATATTTGAAATCTGCTGGAATTTTTTTCTGTCGGTATGCGGAAATTCGCGGCAAGCTTTAGGGCGGACGTCGTAAATACTGCAATAATTATCGGCTCCCAAAAAAGTACAGGGCACACTTTGCAGCACGTAATCTTTGTCTTCGTCAATCCGCAAATAGGTTTCAATAAACTGCTGCGGTCTCATCCGGAAATGTTTTGAAATCCGTTCGATATCTTTATCTGTAAAAAGCGGACCTGTTGTTTTACAGCAGTTTGCGCAAGTCAAACAATCCGTTCTTTTGAATTCTTCCTCGTGCAATTCCTGCATCAAACTGTCCAGATGTTTGGGCGGCTTTTTTTTCAGTCTAGCGAAAAACTTTTTGTTTTCGGCCTCGGCTTCTTTTGCTTTTTGCGGAAGTTGTTTTAGAATGTTTTCCATATCAATTTTCTCTGCGCTCTTTGCGCCTTTGCGGTGGAAATAATACCGCAGAGTCGCAGAGGACGCAAAGTTTTTATTTATTTGGCTTCATAAACCATTTCGCCATTAATAAATGTTGCCACGACTTTTGTTTTGGGCAATTCGGCTTCTTCAACCTTCATAATATCCTTATCGAGAACGGTGAAATCCGCAAATTTTCCGACTTCTATGCTTCCTTTTTCGTTTTCTTCGAAATTTGCAAAAGCAGCCCAAATGGTCATTCCTTTTAAAGCTTCTTCACGAGTTAAAGCATCCTTCATTTGAAAACCATTTTCGGGATAATTTTTTAAATCCTTTCGGGCAACGGCTGCATAGAACGTGTACATTGGGTTTACTTGTTCCACTGGAAAATCTGTTCCCAAAGCAACTATTCCGGCTTTATCCAAAAGCTCTTTGTATGCATAAGCCCCCTTCATTCGCTCCGCTCCTACTCTATCCTCGGCCCAATACATATCGCTGGTGGCGTGCGTAGGCTGTACGGATGGAAGAATGTCATTATTGTCAGGAAAATAATCAAACCCTTCCGGCGGAATTATCTGCGCGTGCTCCACCCGCCAACGTCTGTCCGTTTGGCCTTCCAACGCTTTTTTGTAGGCTCGTAAAACGGAGATATTTGCCGAATCGCCGATAGCATGAGTGTTCATCTGAAATTCGGAAGCGGCAATTTTTTGAGCCAAATAATCCAAACTATCGGCTGTGGTAATCATCGCTCCAAAATGATGGGGCATGTCGCTGTACGGTTCGCGCATTGCGGCACCACGGGAGCCCAAAGCGCCGTCAGCATATACTTTAAAGGAACGAACGTTTAATCTTTCGGTTTTATAAATTCCATTTTTTAAATAATAATCCAGGTTTTCTGGACTGTTGCTGACCATCGTGTACATTCTAAGTTTGAATTTTCCTTGTTTTTGAAGAGAATCAATCATTTCAATAATAGTCCTGTTCAACCCTGCATCATCAACGGTTGTCAATCCGTTTTGAAGACATATTTTTTCAGCATCCAAAAGTGCTTCGGTTGAAACTTCCGAGGTTATTTCTGGGAAGGTTTTTCCTATTAAACTCATTGGCGCGTCAATAATTATTCCCGTCGGTTCTCCGTTTTCCAAAACTATTTCACCGCCGGCAACTTTGGTTTTTGAAGTAATGCCAGCCAATTCCAACGCTTTTGAGTTTACCAACATTGCGTGGCCGTCAATTCTGCGCAAAGAAACTGGCGTATTGGGAAATAGAGAATCCAATTCTTTTTTAGTGGGAAAATTTTTATCGTCCCAGTCATTTTGGTCCCAACCACGGCCAATTATATAGGGCATATTTTTTTCTTCCTGAAAAGCCACTACCCGTTCCAAAACTTCATCAAAACTTGTGGTTCCAATCAAATCAACATTCCTTAATTCTAAGCCAAGACCGTACAAATGAGCGTGTGCATCAATCAATCCCGGAACTATGGTGTTGCCCTTAGCATCGTAAGTTTCCTTTATTCGGTATTTCAATTCAAGCTCAGGTTTTAAGCCTATTTCTAGAATTTTCCCATCTTTTATAACCAGCGCATTTGCTGTGCTGAAATCTTTATCGACCGTATAGATTATTGCATTTTTTATTAGTAAATCTGCGGGGAGTTTGTCTGGGGCGCAAGAGGCAATTGATATTGCTATTAGAAGAAATAGTAGTTTTTTCATGGTTGGTTTTATTGAAATGTAAAAATAGAAAACATCCGCCAAAGACGGATGTTTTCATAAATTATAATTTTTTTGGGTAATCTACCAATCAAACTTATAAGTAACCCCAGCCAATCCTTGGATTCCCTGTACAGGATAGTTCAACCACTTTTCGTAATTATCGCCAAATAGATTGCTTCCCTTCACAAATACAGAAAGTCTGTCCGTGAATCTATAACCGAAACTTAAATTGGCATCCACGTAACCATCCAAGGTAATTTCTGTGCTAACAGGCATTCCGAAAGGAATGGTATTATAAACTAAATCCTTGCGTTCACCAACATAAAATATGGAAGCGCTTCCATATAATTGTTCAGTAATATTGAAATTTGAAAATACTGAAGCTTTTAAATCCGGCAAGTTCCACGCTTCACTTTGCAAATCAGTGCTGTAACTGTTGTAAGTTCCATTTATTCCCAAGGAGAATGTATTCGAAACTTCCACTTTCAGCTCCGCGAAAAAGGCGAGTGTATTCACATCGTCATAAACAACGTTGAAGGAATTTCCGTAATCATATCCTTTAAAATTTGTGTTATAAGTTTTTATAGGATTCATTTGAAAAAGAACGCGATTTTCATCCTTTCCGTAAGATGCTCTCACGTTATACGCCACAGCATTCGAAAGTTTTCCTTTAATTCCCCCAAAACCTTCGTACAATTTTTTGGTCGGTGCAATGTTCAAAGTTGGCGAAACAAATGGGTTTTCTTCCTTAATATTATAATAGGAATTTTGCCGAAGTCCACCTTCCGCCCCACCATAAACAATCACGGTTTCATCCAGCAAACGGTACGAAGCGTTCAATCTTGGATATAACGAAAAATCGGTATTGCTGTTTTCAGAATCCAAACTCACATAACCCGCAACACCCAATGAAATGCTGAGATCGTCATTTACAAAAGTGATGGACGGCGCAAGGCCCACGTTTAAATAACTGTATTTAATATCGGAAGTGTTTGCATAATTTCTGCTGAAACTTCCACTTAAATAATCAATATCGCCATCAATTTTAAAAGTCAAATTTTCAAGGGGAAACGAAAACTCAGGCTTCAAGGTTGCGTTAATTTCCGAAGAGGAAAACGCATCGCCCAAATAGCGAATATTCACGGCAGCCCTTTCAAAGAAGGAGTTGTCCAATGCAATGCTTCCGCCGGCATATCCGCTGAAATACATTTGCAACGGATCAATATCCGCAATCACGTTGTCGGGATAGGTAACGTAATTTTCTGGCAAACCGTACCAATTGTAAATTTGGTGTTCCACGCCCGCGTCGAGCCTGTAAGTTGCATCTTTTTGGCGGCTTGTATAATTCGCGTCAAGACTGGTGTCGTAATATTTGTTGTCCAATTTCACATCTTTTATATCGCCCTGTGAAGAATTGTGGCGAAAGAAAAAGCCAGCGTTATCGGTACGGCTTATTTCAAAATTGCTGTAAAATTCCCCCAAAATAGATGTGTAATTTCCAAAACCCAACGTTGCGTAATTATCGTATAATTTTAGAGGTTTTGTCTTTTCAACCGTTGTGGCCTTTCCTTTTGCAGGCGTAAAAGTGGAAGCCACCGGCACTGAGAAAATACTGTATTTCACCTCCTTTTTAGTAGTGGAAATGGAATCGTTCAACGAAGGTGTTTCCTTCACTTTGAAGGCGTCCGAAATTGTTGGGGTGTATGGTTTTACAATGTTCACCACTTCTGGATCCAATTCTTTTTCTTGTGAAAAAGCTGAAAAATGAAATAGGAATAATGCTGGAATTGAAAATAAAACTATTTGTTTTATGGACATATTTTCAAATTTTTTAATGATGATTTTTTGATTTTGTTCTCCGTGTACTCTACGACTTTGTGGTTATATTTTTACCACAGAGGCACAGAGCACACAGAGTTTGTTTGACTAGTTTCCGGTTTCTACGGATGAATTAGTTTTTACCTCCGCGTTTTTGAT
>DAIMFZ010000137.1:0-6644 GCA_036724225.1 Aequorivita sp. | reverse complement strand
CTTTCCGCCCAAAGCATAAAGGTAAAAGGAACCATCAAAGACAGCATCGGCAATCCGCTGGAATTTGCCAATGTTATTGCCAGCATCAAAACTACCGGTAAAACCGAATCTTACGGCATTACCAATCACGACGGTCGCTACCAACTTGATCTTCCAAAAGGAAATGCATACATTTTAAGAGCGAGTTTTCTGGGTTTCGAAACTGTGGAACAGCCCGTAAGTGTTCCTTCCGATGCGGAAAATATAAATCTGGATTTTGTTTTGAACCCAAAAGAAAACCAATTGGACGATGTGGAAATTGTTTACGAAATGCCCGTTACCGTAAGGGGCGACACCATAGTTTACAACGCAGACAGTTTTACGAATGGCGACGAACGCAAACTGGGCGACGTGATGAAAAAACTTCCCGGCGTTGAAGTAAATGATGATGGCGAAATTCAAGTGGAAGGCAAAACCGTCACCAAAGTAATGGTGGAGGGAAAAGATTTCTTTGACGGCGACAGCAAGCTCGCCACCAAAAACATTCCCGCAGACGCCGTGGACAAAGTAGAGGTTTTGAGAAACTACAACGAAGTGGACCAAATGCGCGGCCTTGGCAACGACCGTGATAATGTGGCCATAAACATCAAACTAAAAGAGGGAAAGAAAAATTTCTGGTTTGGCGAAGTTACCGCCGGAGCTGGAATTGCAGATGAATACGGTGAAGAAAACGGTCGCTATCTGGTTCATCCGAAACTTTTCTATTACAGCCCGAAATACAGCATAAATGTAATTACCGATTTCAACAATATAGGGGAAGTGCCTTTTACGTTTCGGGATTATTTCAACTTTACGGGTGGGTTTAAAAATTTCAACAAAGGCGGTGGAACCAATTTCAACATTAACAATAGCGATCTTGGGTTTGCGGTTTCGCAAAACGACCGCGCAAAGGATATTCAAGCTAAATTTATTGCGGGAAATTTCAGTTATGCCGTAAATGGCAAACTGGATATCAGCGGTTTTGGAATTTTGAGCGACAACAAAACAAACATCGTCAACAACAGCATTCGACAATATATTTTAACGGGAATCACCGAAAATACCAATGCCGAAAACGACCAACGCAACCAGTTGGCTATGTTGAAACTGAGCAGCACCTACAAACCCAACCACAATTTTGAGTTGGATTATGACGCTTTGCTGAAAACTTCAAAACAAACAGAGGATGATGCCACAATTTCAATTGTTGGCGGTAATCAAAACGATATTTCAGAAATAAAGGAAAACAAGCCGTTTTCCATCAATCAAACAGCGAACGCTTATTATACTTTAAACGACAAAAACATTTTTGCCGCCGAAGTTCAGCATTTGTACCAAAACGAAGACCCATTTTACAATGCGGTACAGGATTCCATTCCGTTTCGGGGAGTCTTTACGGTTATAAATCCGCTGGATCCGTTCAATAGCGATGCCGACACCTTTGATCCTTTGGAACAATCGGACCGCTACAATATCAATCAAAACAAAACCGTAAAAAGCAATAAGTTGGACGCAAAGGTTGATTATTACTACGTTCTCAACAATTTGAGCAATCTTAATTTTACCGTGGGAACTACTTATAGCAACCAGAAATTCAACTCCAATATTTTTCAGATTTTGGATAATGGCAATCAAAATACCTTCACAGATGACGATTTCAACAACGATGTAACCTATACATTTACGGACGCCTTTTTTGGGCTTCACTATAAATTGAAAAGCGGAAAATTCATTTTCACGCCGGGTGTTACACTTCATAATTATAACTTGAAAAACGAGCAATTGGGCGCGACTGCAACCCAAAATGATTGGATGGTTTTGCCGGATGTTAACGTGGTTTTGGAACTGAAGAAAAGTGAGAATCTGCGTTTCAATTATTCCATCACTTCAGAATACAGCGATGTAAACAATTATGCCCAAGCCTACGTTTTCAACAATTACAACCGTCTTTTCCGAGGAAACCGAGAGCTGGAAAATTCACTTTCGCACAGTTATAATTTAACGTATTTCAGTTTCAATCTTTTCAATTACACCAATCTTGGCGGTAATTTGAACTACACCCGACGAATTGACGCCATTAAAACAAACACGCAATTGGTGGGCATTAACCAAGTGAGCAGTCCTTTGAATTTTGATAGCAACTTCCCCGATGAAACATTTTCAGCGGTGGGAAGATTTAGCAAAACGGTAAAAAAAGTACAATTCAAACTTGATGCGAGTGTTTTTCTCAGCAAGACAAACAATACCATCAATAATGAAATTCGCGAGAGCCAAAGTTTTACGCAGAACTATAACGCCAGTTTTCAGAGTAATTTCAAAACCTTTCCAAATTTTGAAGTGGGCTATCGATTTATGAAAAATGATTACGACAACGGCGGCGTGAAGCAGACTTTTTTTACGAACCGTCCGTATGCAAATGTAAACCTTCGGTTTTTGAAGGATTTCAATCTTTTTGCCGAATGGGATTATTACAAATACACCAACGATACCAAAACGGTTGAGAATAGTTATTCCTTTTTCAACGCCAATCTGTACTACAAACACGGCGAAAGCCCTTGGGAATTCTCGGTGCAGGCCACAAATATTTTGGACACTGAATCCATAAACAACGACAGTTTTAACGACCAGTTCAACACAACTTCGCAATATTTTGTGATGCCGCGAATTGTGATGTTTGTGATAAAATATGATTTGTAACCGTCATTGCAGCTGAAGCGAAGCAATCTTAATAAATTTTCCTAAAGTATAATGAATGGTATATTCATTCCAGTTGAATTATGATTATTTTTGAACACCATCTTCGCAATCTTAAGAGTCTTATGTCTTACGTCATATAGCGAAGCGGTCATAAGTCTATCACATGCGAAACATCTTCCTCGGAATTGTAATTGCCTTTGTCATCGTTTTCGGCCTGCGCTATTGCGAAAACCGAAAGGAGACCCGCGAACAGTTGGAAGCCAATACGGCTTTAATTCAAAAAGAATTGAAAAACGTGGGCAAACTGATTGTTACCGAAGGTAGTTACGCGCAGGTTTACACCTATAACGACAGCAAAGATTTAATGTACGGTCTTTTTGATGCCCGAAAAAAAGCATTGGTTGTGGTGAACGCGAAGGCGAGTATTGCCTATGATTTAAGCAAAGTGAAGACTGAAGTTGACGAAACCACAAAAACCGTTACCATTACAAACATCCCGGAACCGGAACTTTCTATCAATCCAAATATTCAATATTACGATGTTACTCAAGATTATTTGAATCAATTTACAGCTGATGATTATAACAAAATAAAGCAACGGATTGAAAAATCACTTCGCAAAAAAATTGAAGCTTCCGAATTGCGCACAAATGCAGGAAATAGATTGATTTCAGAACTGCAGAAAATCTATATACTAACTAATTCCATGGGTTGGACATTGAAATACAATGGTAAACCCATCGAAGAAGAACAAGATCTTCAGAAATTGAAATTATAATTTTCTGCTCAAGCTAAACCAACCCCCGCCATTCATAGCTTCCACGCCGTTGCTTTTTAAAATTCCGGCGGCACTTGCACTTCGCATTCCACTGGCGCAACAGCAAATTACGGGTTTGTTCCACTTTTTTATTTCATTCATTTTCGAAGAAATATTCTGTAGCGGAATACATCTTGAACCAGGAATTGCTCCCCCATCATATTCGCTTTTACTGCGAACATCAACGATGATGGCTCCGCGGCTTTTAAAATCTTGAATTTTCTTTGTTTTGTTTTCGAATAAAAAATCAAATAGTCCCATATAATAATTTTGTTGTCACCCTGAGTAGCTTGTCCTGAGCGCAGTCGAAGGGCAGTCGAAGGGCGTCCGAAGTGTCGAAGCACCATCAGTAGTTTTAGTTATTAATTTCTTTTGTCTTTGTTTCTAAAAGCGCCAACCCACCCTCAATCAAATGTGCCACTTTTGGGCGATGTTTTTTCAAATTTAAAAGATGATTCAATATTTCTTTGGAAAAATTTGAATCAGTTTGTTCAACCAATTCATAAATTTCCAAAGGTAGCAACCAATCTTTGGAATGGTTTTCTTTTAAAGTAATAAAAATCTGCTGAAGCTTTGTCGAATCTATTTCTGATGAATTACGAATGATTCTAACTTCTTTATAAAGCAAATTCAGTTCATTCTCTATTTCTGAAAGTAGCGGACGAATGGTTTCACTTGAAGAAGTATGCGTCACTAAATTAAACGAATGGTAATCTGCCGCCCCTGCAAATGCAGAAACAATTTCCTTGCCAACCGCCATGTCGAAATCGCCCATTTCTGGGGAAAAAAGTACTTCGTCCTTATATTTTAAGGTGCAATCTGTAAATTGAATTAACATTAATTCACCTCTCAAATTTCGCAATCCTGTAACGTTTAAACCTTCCACGGTTATTCCGCTTTCAAATTCAAAAGCGATTGGTTTTCCATCGTAAAAGTTATACGCCTGTAAATCGCGCGGTCCCATATTTTCTATTGCCAAATTGATGCCTTTCAATTTCCCCAAAGGTGAACGGAAACCCTTTTTGTGGCGACTGATTCCGTGACCAATAACTTCCTTTTCGCGGTATGAAAGTGCGGTTTCACCAGCAGTTTCAAAATAGACAACTTCGTTGTCTTCGTTTTTTATCATTCGGCTAAAGTGGCCACTTATCTGCAAGCCGGTACTGATTTCAATAGTACCCAATTGTTTGGATTTTATGAGTTTTTTCAATCCGCGCCAACCGCCTTTTCGCACTGCCATTGTGTTTGCAAATTCTTCCAAAACTTCCTGTAAATATGCAAAATCTGGCGTTACATAAAGTTGGGGCTGTGGTTTTGTAATATCGAAATCTTGGTAGGCCGTATCAATTGAATAAGGTATTTTCTTCACTTCCTCGTTCATACACCAAACGCTTTCGCCAATGGAGGAAAGCAGTCCGGCGCCGTAAATCTTTGGGTTTTCAACCGTACCGACCAATCCGTATTCAACCGTCCACCAATGCAAATTTCGAATTAAAGAAATTTCCGATGGTTTCACTTTTTTGTTTTGAAGTTCTTCCACTCGTGCTTCAGCTGCGTTTATTAATTCTTGCGAAATACCTTCAGCCTCCTTTAAAATTGAGAGCTCGCGAACGGCTTCATACATATCAATATCGTGTGTGCTAGATATGGCTTTTGCGCCTACTTCCCCGAAACGTCGCAGATATTCTGCGTAATCTGGGCTCGCAATAATAGGGGCGTGGCCTGCGCCTTCGTGAATAATATCGGGCGCTGGGGTGTATTCTATATTTTCGAGTTGGCGAATATCGCTGGCAATTACAAGCACTTTATATGCCTGAAATTCCATAAAAGCATTCGGCGGAATAAAGCCGTCAACCGCAACCGCTGCCCAGCCTATTTCCTTCAGAATACGGTTCATTCCGTACATAGATGGGATTTCATCTATGGAAATACCGGTTTTTTTGAGACCCCCCAAATAACTTTCGTGTGCAACCTTGGCCAGATAATCTACATTCTTCCGCATTACGTAACGCCAGACAGCTTGATTTACAGGCGTGTATTGCTCATAATTTTGCGGCTTTATGTACTGTTTTAAATGCGGTGGTAATCGGTCCAACAATTCGTTGGTTTCAATTTTGCTTTCCATAGGTCAAAAGTAGGTCAGTGCCGGCAGGTTTCCAAAGCGTTAAAGACCTAATTTTTGTATCTTGCAACTTAAAGCAAAAAGCGTAGTTTTGTTTACCATTTTTAAACCCAATTCGTGGCAAAATTTCATAAAATAATAGTAAAGGACATTTACAAAGAGACAGATGATTGTTCGGTTATAACTTTTGATGTTCCTGAGAATTTGGCTGAAGAATTCCACTTTCGCCAGGGCCAACATTTAACATTGAAAGCCGATATAAATGGCGAAGACATCCGCCGTTCCTACAGTTTGTGTTCAAGTCCAATAGACAATGAATGGAAAGTTGCCGTAAAAGTGATTCCCACCGGTGCTTTTTCAACATTTGTGAATTCAAAATTGAAAGCTGGAGACATGCTTGAAATAATGGAACCCAGCGGAATGTTTGGCGTGGATATTCAAGCAGATAGAGCTAAGAACTACCTTTTTTTTGCTGCAGGAAGCGGAATTACACCCGTGCTTTCAATGCTGAAAACCCATTTGGCATTGGAACCCAACGCAACTTGCAAGCTGTTTTATGTGAATAGGACCGCTAAATCAATTATCTTTAAAGAAGCTTTGGAACAGTTGCGAAACCAATACTTTGGAAGATTGGAAATCTATTATTTCCTTACGAAAGAACGCCGCGATATTGAACTTTTCAACGGCCGTTTTGACGATGAAAAGATGCGAGTCTTGACAAAAAACTTCATCGACATTCCAGACACCAGTGAAGTGTTTTTGTGCGGCCCCGAAGAAATGGTGAATTATGTTAGCAATTATTTAATTGGAGCAGGTTTGCCGAAGGAACTGATTCATTTTGAACTGTTCGTAACCGGATTGACCGAAGAAGATAAAAAACGCGCCGAACGTTTGGCGCAGCAAAATGTAGAAGGGGTTGAAGTGACAATTGTTGATGCGGGAAAGGAATTCCAGTTCACGATGACTAAAGATTTTGACAACATTCTTGAC
>DAIMFZ010000136.1:0-6653 GCA_036724225.1 Aequorivita sp. | reverse complement strand
TTTACTCCTAATATTAATAAAGCGATTGTATTCAGTATAGCAACAATTAATGCTTCCAGCAGTAAACCTACTACATAACTTTGTATAGATTTTTTAGTTGCGCCTAATATTTCTCCAACTTCTTTGGAATTTTTTTCAGCAAACTGAATGGCAAGATCACCCGTGTCAGTGGCAATGTCGAGAATGGTTTTTGGATTTTTTTCGGCGACCATTTTTATAACTTTTTTTCGCCATTTAATATCGGAACCGAGGGAAATTACACGGTTCAGACCGTCATAATTTTCAGAAATGGCATCGAACATTTGTTCAACCTGTCTCTTTTTTCCTTCCGAAGAATCTTTATAAGGTGTTATTTTCTTTTCCATAAAATTGCGCTTGCAAAACTACTGTTTTTTAATGAAAATGAAATCTAAATTGAAATTGAAACCGAAAAATCACAAAGTGGTGAAACACATTCTCAAAAACCTATAAAAAGTATTAGAAAAATAAAGGCGCACTCGATAAATCGGCTACCTATTGCTACTGGTTACTGCATACTGACCACTAACTATTGAAAACCGAAAACTGCCTTTTATTTCTATATATTTGTCAAAGTTTAATAGAAAGCAAAAAAATTAAAGTTCGATGAAAATTATCATTGCTGGTGCTGGGGAAGTGGGTTTCCACCTTGCTAAATTGCTGTCCTTTGAGTCGCAGAACATAACTCTTATTGATACCAACCGCGAAGCTTTGGCACACGCCGATACACATTTGGACATTCGGGTGGTGCGGGGCGACTCAACTTCTATCGCTGTTTTGAAGGATTCGCGGGTAGATGAGACCGATCTGGTTATTGCGGTTACTTCCAGTGAAACTACCAATATTACCGTTTGCGTACTTGCCAAACAACTGGGTGCCAAACGGACCATTGCGCGTATTTCCAACACTGAATTTATTGACCGAAAAGATGAAGTAGGGTTCACAAAATTTGGAATTGATGAACTTATTTCACCAGAATCACTGGCTTCCGATGAAATTGAACTGTTGCTTAGCCAAAGTGCTTTCAACGAAAGTTATGAATTTGAAGATGGGGCACTGACCATGGTTGGGCTGAATCTTTCCCGCACTTCAGCTTTTGTTGGCAAATCTGTAAAGGAAGTGGCAAAAATCTATCCGGATTTAAAATATGTTCCAATCGCGATGCAACGTTTCGGAACGCAATACACGATCATTCCCCGTGGCGATACCCAGTTTAAGGAAGGTGATCAGGTTTACTTTACCACGGTAAAAAAAGGAGATGATCAAATTTTCAAACTTTCAGGAAAAAGCAAACAGGAAATTAAAAATGTGATGATTCTCGGCGGAAGCAAAATTGGTTATAAAACCGCGAAAGATCTGTGTAAAAACCGTTTCAATGTTAAACTTATTGAAACTAACAAAGAAAAGGCTTTTGAAATTGCAGATGATATTCCTGGTTGTTTAGTGATAAACGGCGATGGCAGAAATGTGGATTTGTTATTGGAAGAATCCATCGAGGATATGGATGCCTTCATTTCCGTTACTGGAAACAGTGAAACCAATATTATGTCTTGTTTGGTTGCAAAATCTAAAGGTGTAAAAAAAACCATCGCTTTGGTGGAAAATATGGATTATTTTCAGCTTTCACATTCCATTGGTATTGATACTCTTATCAATAAAAAATTGTTGGCAGCAAACAATATTTTCCGTTACGTCCGCAAGGGTGAAGTTGTGGCGATGACAAAACTTAACAATATGAATGCTGAACTTTTGGAATTCGTTGTTTCTTCACATTCCAAAGTATGCAATAAAAAAATAAAAGACCTCGATTTTCCGACTTCAGCAATTATTGGTGGGGTTGTCAGAAATGGTGAAGGCATCATTGCTTTAGGCGATTTTGAAATAAAAAATGGAGATAGAGTGGTGGTATGTTGCCTTCCGCAATCTATCGCGAAAGTGGAAAAACTATTTTTATAATGAGTTCACTTACCAAACTTAACTATAAAATCATTTCGCATTTAATGGGCCTTTTGCTGATGGTTAACGGTGGTTTTATGCTTCTTTCCGCAATTGTAAGTTGGTATTATAAAGACGGGGTGCTGCAAGAAATGATTATGGCGGGCACTGTTGCCCTGGGAGTTGGCGGGATTATTATGTTGCTGACCAAAAACCATCGAAAGGAAATCCAAAAAAGGGAAGGGTATATTGTTGTCACCTTCGGCTGGATTTTTATGGCCCTTATCGGTACGCTACCCTATATTTTCACTCATGCCATTCCAAGTTTTACCGATGCTTTTTTTGAAACGATGAGCGGCTACACCACTACGGGAGCTTCCATTTTAACTGATATTGAAAGCGTTCCGAGAGGTGTACTTTTTTGGCGAAGCATTACACATTGGATTGGAGGGATGGGTATTATTGTTTTGGCCATTGCAATTTTACCATTACTGGGTATTGGAGGCATGCAGCTCTTCGCAGCCGAAGCTCCCGGCCCCGGAGGAGACAAACTGCACCCAAGGATTACTGATACCGCAAAACGGTTGTGGCTTATATATGTGGGCTATACTTTGGCGGAAACAATTTTGCTGAAAGTGGCCGGAATGAGTTTTTTCGATGCCATCAACCATTCCTTGGCTACACTCAGTACGGGTGGTTTTTCAACAAAAAATGCAAGTGTTGCCTATTGGAACAATAAACCAATGGTGCAGTACATTATCATTGTTTTTATGTTTTTGGCGGGGAGCAATTTTGTGTTGAGCTATTTTGCTTTCAAACGAAAATTTCAAAAAATATTTCAGGATGAAGAGTTTAGATTATATTCTGTTTTTATCGTTGGCCTTACCATTGTTGGAGCATTATTGATTTATTTTGAAGCTGATGTTACACTTTCCAGCATTGCACATCCCATGGTTTGGGGCCCTTTTGAAAGTGCTGTTCGCCATTCACTTTTCCAAGTGCTTAGCATTATTACTACCACCGGTTTTGTGAGTGCAGATTATACACTGTGGACGCCCTTTTTGACCATTTTCTTTTTTGGGATGATGTTTTTGGGTGGTTGTGCGGGTTCAACGGCTGGAGGAATAAAAGTGATGCGCCATTTAATTATGATAAAAAATGGGGTGCTGGAATTTAAAAGTACTCTTCATCCGCATGCAATCTTGCCGGTTCGTTATAATAGAAAGGCCGTGCCGCAGCCTATAGTTTTCAATATACTTGGCTTTTTTATTCTTTATATGCTTTCATTCATTATAGGTACTTTGGTCTTTTCTTGGCTGGGATTAGATTTTAAAACAGCCCTTGGCGGAGCAGCTTCCACTTTAGGAAATATTGGCCCGGCATTGGGTGATTTGGGTCCTGTGAACAATTATGCCTATTTGCCCGATGCCGCAAAATGGTGGTCCAGTTTCTTGATGCTTATTGGTAGGTTGGAATTGTTTACGGTGCTTATTCTGCTTACGCCGTTTTTCTGGAGGAATCGGTAGAATTCAAAATTCAAGATTCAATATTTAAGATTATGGTTTTAGGTTTTGTTCTAATTCAATAGAAACAAATATTTTGGTATTGGGTATTCTAAATTTTAATCATGCTTTGCGTTTTTGAAAGAATACAGCAACATAATTCATGAAAAAACCCAAAGCACATTTTGTGCTTTGGGTTTTTTAAATTGAAAGAATCTCTATATTATTTAACGATAATTCGTTTAACTCTTCCGTCTTTCTTGTTGCCAACTCGGACCAAATAAACTCCTTTGGCCACATAGTTCATGTCTAATTTATAGTTGTATCCGTTTCCGTTGTTTTCCAATTTTCTGAACAACAATCTTTGTCCCAAAGTATTGTAAACCGAAAGGTTCATAGCTTCGGTATAGTTTACAGTTTTTAGGGTTATGTCAAAATTATTATTGTCAAGTGATAAAATAATCAAACCACTTTCATCAAAGATATTTTCACCGATACCCACTGTTCCAATTTGTGCAGAATAGTCTTCAGTTTCGCCGAAGGTCGATTCCTCACAAGCATCATCGGGTACGGGCCCATTCCAGTTTGTTTTTGCACGCATTAAATGCTGGCCAAGTGCTGCACCTGCAGGGATTACTAAATCAGTCGTGATCGTGTAGGTTCCACTGCCTTGACCAGATGCAACTTCAACGTTATCTACCACAGTTTCGTCATTTGTGAAAACAAAATCGTCGTTAAAATCAATCCATACGCGAATAAACTGATCGCCATAGCCAGTAGTTATTGTAAGGTCGTTAGTGGAATCCGGTTCCATTCCTGCAATAAGATTTGTGAAATCCGCATACCCTTCGCAACCAGAGGGATTGTTTATATCCGTAACATTGAATAGTTGAAAGCCATCTCCAAAAGAACAATCGCCCACAGGCTGACAATTTTGTTTGATTATGACCACGGATGTAGCATCGTTTGAAGTGTCGCTATCACCGGGCAATGAAGTGGTGGAACTTAAGTTGTAAATTCCCAAAGCAGAAAAATCGCCTGTTTGAGTAAAGGTGTATGACATTGATGAATTAGCTGCCAAAGGTCCGGCAACTACTTCGTTAACTACTGTTCCATCCAAATCATAAGAAACATCAAAATTTGATTGTGGTGCCCCTCCAAAATTGTTGATGGTAACTTTAATAGGTTCAACTGCTGTTAAATCGGTACCAGAAACTGGGGAAGTGATGGCAATTACGCCAATGTCATTTGGTTGCAGATAGGTAACAGATTTGGTTCGGGCATCGTTTGTGGTATCTTCATCACCAGTTAAATTGGTTTCTGAGGTTATTGAATACGTTTGTCCCACTGTACCCATATTGGCGGTAGCCGTAAATGTGTATTGGCCAGTAGCTGCAGAAGCGATTGTTCCAGTAAAGATTTCAGAAATAACAGCTCCACCATCTACCTGAAAAGTTACAGGAATATTTGAAGCACTATTTTGTCCGTAGTTGAAAATAGTTATTGTAACTGTTTCACTATTGGAAAGTGTTCCTGTTACAGGTGAGTCTATACTTACTACCCCAACATCAGTGGTAAAGTTAGGAGCAATTTGAAATACACCAACCACGTTTTTTCTTCCGTTGTGCATGTATTCATTGTCGAACCAAAATTGTTTGTCGTTTGAAGGGTCAATGTCAATTTTGCTATAATCGCCGTATCGCAGACCGGGAATGTTGGCATCACCAGCGGCTATCAATTCTTCTGCTATGGTCATAGTGTTCAAAGGATCATTTGCATAGCGTCCAGTATAATAGGAACTTACTCTTTTTGTAGTAGGATTGGGTGTGGTTGGCCCAGCCATGGAAGTGTATCCCATCCCAATATTACCTTGCAAATCCATCATCATACTGGCGTGCCAAGCGTGTTTTCCGTCTGGGGCGGTGTAGGTTCCTTCTTGGTAAACGGACCAAGGTTGGCCATCGGCGGTTTGGCGGAGCTCGAACCAACGTATGCCAGCAAGCTCACCATTTGAAGCATCTGTATCTACAACAAAGTTGAATACTGCAGAGTTATGATCCCCAAATCTTCTGAATTGTGCTTGGTTCATCATTGTAGCTTGTAATGCATCAATATCGGCACCACCACCGGGCTGGGATAGGTTTGAGAAACTTCCACCATCAAAAACTGAAATGAAAGGAGCAGTGGGCAATTCAATAGGAGCAGAAATGGTAGAACTTCCAGGGCTTGCCCAGTTAACGTTAACTGTCCAAAGTTTTACGTGGTCTTGTGAAACACCAGACCAAGCGTCATCCTGTAAATATACAATAGGTACACTACCGGCTGCGGGAAGGTTGTTGTTTGAAACGTTCAAAGCTTGTGGACTGTAAAATCCACTGGTTACAATGCCAGGAAGTGGAAAACCAATAATTTGTGCAGTTGGATCACCCGCAAGCATTTTGGTTCTTTCCATTGCATAAATTTTATTGGTGGCTCCAGTGTTGTCTGTAATATAATAACCATCGCTCCAAACGGAAAGTTTTTGATAGTCATTGATTTGAGGAATGTTATAAACATACCAACCATCATTCACGGGGTCAGGTCCATCGGAAACAGCAACTTGTGCGCCGTTGCCCAAAAAGGTCATTACAAATCTGTCGGCGGCGTTGTCGTAGGAAATGGTAAGGTCACAGCATCCTCCGTTTGGAAAAATGGTTGGGTTTGGGCTAATCTGCCCAGTTAACGGGTTTCCACTTTTGTCAAAAATTCGGAAACCTGTGTTAAAAACCACAACAGCATGATTTGGCCCCACACCAATAGCGGGGTCTGTTGGTTGTGAGCTTGAAGAAGCAGCGTCAAAAACCAAGGTAGGAGCTTTTCCGCTAAGGATCTGTTCCATTTTATTAGGGTTTCTTTTGAAATAGTCATCTTCTATTTGCGGATCTTTTCCGGGAACTATCAAGTTTTTGGAAGCTTTTCCGTCTTGCATAATTTCTTCTTTAACCCTTGCTGGGGCCAAATTGGTCTGAGATGCTATGGACGGTACATGGACCATCGAGCCTATTTTGCCCACATAGGTGGCTTTTGTTTTTTCCTGTCCTTGAACTTGGAAGATGAAAGCGAGGAAAAATAACAGTAAAGTAATTTTAATTTTCATAGAAAAAGATTTAGTTAGGGATTAAAAAATTTAAAGCGTAAAATACATATAAAAAATAATAT